>JBLIMI010000027.1:0-13634 GCA_047638655.1 Minisyncoccia bacterium
CGCGCCGGGCCGTGGCGCCCGCGGCCGCGGATCGGCCCGTCAAGGCGCTGCTCTTCACCAACCCCGACAATCCCCGCGGCAGCGTCGCTTCCGAACAGCAGATAGAAAGCGTGCTCCGCTGGGCCGCAACCAACGGTATCCACGTGGTCTTTGACGAGATTTACGCGCTGTCCGTCTTTGGCGATACGCCCTTCACGAGCGTCGCCGCGATGCGCCCAACGCTGGGCGAGCACGTACACATCGTCTGGGCGTTCAGCAAAGACTTCGGCGCGAGCGGACTGCGCTGCGGCGTGCTGGTTAGCGAGAACAAAGCGTTGCTCGCCGCAGTGAACGGACTGGCCTACTGGGGCGCGGTGTCAGGCCATACCCAGTGGATCCTGGGCCAGATGATCTCCGACGAACCTTGGGTGGATGAGTTCTGCGCCGAGCTGCGGGAGTCGCTTGGGTCGACCTTCGCGCGCGTGACCGCTGCGTTGCACGCAGCGGGTATTCCAACGATCCATGCAGAGGCCGGCATCTTCGTCTTGTGCGACATGCGCGGCTTCCTCACCGACGCGAGTTGGGACGCCGAACACGCCCTTTGGCGCAGAATCCTGAATGAGGCCAACGTGAACATCACGCCCGGTTCTGCCTGCCGTATCGCGGAGCCAGGCTTCATGCGCCTCTGCTACGCAGCTGAACCGATCGACTCGGTACTCGCCGCCATCGAACGTGTCGGGCGGCTACTTGTGCACTGAAACCCAGGCATCGTCAGCGGTACGGGGCGTTGCTGCATTATTCACCCCCTTAGAACGCTCGGGTACAGCGCTATTCAGGTCGCAGAGCCTCTGACGCCGATGGCTCGGGCATGAACTCTCGCGTCCACCCGAAAGACAAGACCAAGTATCGAGTCACCAACTGGGCCAGCTAGGACAAGGCCCTCGTCCAGCGAGACGACATCACCCTCTGGATCACACATGAGGCAATCAAGGCCTGGAAGCCAAGAGCATCTCGCCGGCGGGGGAGCCCCACGCAAGTACTCGGAACTCGCCATCGAAGTTACACTCGCGCTCCGGCTCGTACTGCACTTGCCGCTCCGGCAGACCGAGGGCTTCTTGCGCTCCGTACTTGAGCTGATGGACCTCAGCCTTGAAGCCCCCGACCACACCACGCTTTCGCGAAGAGGCTCTGCTCTGAAGGTGTACCTTTGTGTCCTGCAATCTAAAAAGCCCGTCCATTTGATCATCGACAGCACCGGCCTCTCCATCGTAGGCGAAGGCGAATGGGCAGCGGCAAAGCGCGATGGGGGAGGAAGGCGCGGTTGGAGAAAACCCCACCTCGTTGTTGATGCGAGCGGCTCCATTCAAACTTAGGTCCTAACCGAGAGCAACGTCGACGACGTGACCACTGGGATCAAGATCACTAAAGTAACCAAGGGCAAGTTGGCGAGAGTCACCGCCGATCCGGCGTACGACGCGGTTGGATTCTACGATGCGGCTGGGGCAAGAGGAGCACGCGTCGTGGTTACGCCCAGCGTCTCGGCGTCGGTTCTAGCGTGCGCGGAACGGGCGCAATCGCGGTCGAATTAACACGGCCGAGTATTTGGACAGGACGGGATGGTTGTATGCAGCATGAGAGGCGCAGGTGCAGGGGTTGAGGCCAAGCCTACAGCGTGCGATCCGATACTGTTTGCGTCTGGGATATCTCTGCAGATACATCCACCTGCCACCGCACTCGTTCCGCCTTCGTGCCAGCACGAGTGAACGTGCCAGCGCGTCTTGCTGTCCGCTTCCCGAACTTAGGTGAGAAGCTCTTTCAAGATTCGGGCATCGTTCACCCCTGTGAGGCGCACATCCAGCCCCTGATAGGGAACACTCAGGGTCTGGTTGTCGAGCCCGAGGCAATGCAGGATGGTCGCGTTGAGGTCGCTGATGTGGACGGGGTCCTCGGTAATGTTGTAGCTGAAGTCGTCCGTTTCACCGTAGACAGTTCCCGGTCGGATGCCTCCGCCTGCAAGCCAAACGGTAAAGCACTTCGGGTGGTGATCGCGGCCGTAGTTTTCGCGGGTTAGTTTGCCCTGACAGTACGCGGTGCGTCCAAACTCGCCACCCCAGACGACGAGGGTCTCATCGAGCATCCCGCGCCTTTCCAAGTCCTGCACCAGGGCGGCCGCCGGTTGGTCGATGTCACGGCATTGATTGGGCAGATCAGTGGGGAGGTTGAAGTGTTGGTCCCAACCGCGGTGGAAGATCTGCGTGAAGCGCACGCCACGTTCCGCTAGCCGTCGGGCGAGTAGGCAATGGGAGGCAAATGTGCCCGGCTTTCGCGAGTCCGGTCCGTACAATTCAAAGGTCTCCTCGGTTTCATCCGATAGATCCGTGAGCTCGGGAACGGAAGTTTGCATGCGATAGGCCATCTCGTATTGTGCGATGCGCGTCGCGACCTCGGGGTCGAGGGTCTCCTGCTGTCTGCGCGCGTTCATTTTAGCCAAGCGGTCGAGCATGCGGCGCCGGGCGCCGGCGCTGATCCCCGCCGCGTTCTTGAGGAATAGAACGGGGTCACCGCTACTCCTCAAGGCGACTCCTTGAAAATGACCTGGTAGGATGCCGCTGCCCCAAAGCCTGTTGTAGAGGGCCTGAGCTTCCTGGCGTCCAGTCCAGCTGGAGTGCAGCACGACAAAGGTCGGAAGGTCGCTGTTGGCGGAGCCGAGGCCATAGTTGAGCCATGCGCCGAGGCTCGGCCAACCAGGGAATTCGCGGCCCGTGCAAATCAAGGTGATCGCGGGGTCGTGGTTGATGGCTTCGGTCCAGACGGACTTGACGATCGAGATCTTGTCGGCGATTGCGGCGGTCTTGGGCAGTAACTCCGAAATCCACGCACCGTCCCCGCCGTTGTCTACTTTTTTGAATGCAAATTTCGAGGGGGCGATCGGGAAGCGCTCCTGCCCGGAGGTCATCGTGGTGAGTCGCTGACCCTTGCGAATGGACTCCGGGAGATCGGCGTCAAACAACTCATTGAGCTTCGGCTTGTAATCGAACATGTCGATCTGCGAAGGTGCACCGGCCATGAATAGGTAGATCGCGCGCTTGGCTTTGGGAGCGATGCGTCGCAGGGCCGCCGTGGGTGCGCCCGCAGAGGCTAGAATCCCAGAGCCACCTGCCAAGGCGTTCGGGCCGAGCATGGAGAGCAGCGCCGCCTTGCCTAGGCCAAGGGCGGCGTTTCCGAAGAACTGTCTACGCGTCTGCGAAAGGGGTGATTCAGGTTCCTGGTCCATAGGGGCTTTCATCCTTTTACGAGGACTTCGTCGAGGTTGAGGACGAGGTTCGCAACGATCGTCCAAGCGGCGAGCAGGGCGGGGTCCGTGCCCGCCTCGGGATTGGAGGCCACCATGGACACCAGCGCCTGAGCGCCCTTCGGATCCTGCCGGAAGGCCTCCCTCTCTGTGTGGAAAAGACCGAGCATGTCTTCCAAGTCCAGCGCTGTGGGCGGACGCATGGTGCAGAGTTCGAACATGAACGCAGCCTGTTGCTCGGGAGTGCTGCCGCCTTGGGCCAGGGTTCGGAGTGCTAGGTAACCAGCGGCCTCAATGAACTGGGGATCGTTCATCAATAGCAGCGCCTGAAGCGGAGTGTTCGTGCGCTCCCGGCGCGTGCGGCAATCTTCGCGGCTCGGTGCATCGAAGGTACTCATTTGCGGCGGTGGCGCCGTGCGCTTGAAGAAGGTGTACAGACTGCGGCGATGAACCTTCTCGGGCCCCGAGTCCGCGACGAATTGATTGGTGTTCGAGCCTGTGTAGGCGACGACGCTCCAAAGGCCCCCGGGCTGCGGCGGTTTGACTCCGGGGCCTCCGATTTTCTCGTGCAGTAGACCTGCAAGCGCCAGCGCCTGGTCGCGAATCACTTCCGCATCCCAACGATAGCGTGGTCCGCGAGCCAGGAGTCGGTTGCCCGGATCCCGACGGGTGAGTTCGGCGTTCGTGCCTGAATCCTGCTGGTAGGTGGCACTCGTTACCAAGCGTCGAAGCATGCGCTTTCTATCCCAGCCTTCTCTCTCGAACGTCACTGCCAGCCAATCGAGCAGCTTCGGGTGCGAGGGCTGCTCGCCTTGATTGCCGAAGTCTTCGCCCGTGCGGACGATGCCCGTCCCGAAGACTTGCTGCCACATGCGGTTGACGGCAACGCGCGATGTCAGCGGGTGGCCCGGCGTAACGAGCCAGCGTGCCAGGCCCAAGCGATCGTTTGACAAGGCTGCATCCAGCGTCGGCAAGATCGCAGGCAGCGAGCGGGGCACGGGCTCGCCTCGCGCGTCGTATTGGCCACGTTCCAGGAGATAGGCGAGGCGTGGCTCCACCCGCTCCTTCATCACGAGCGTGGTCGGAATGCTCGCGCGCAGCTTGGTGATTTGGGTATCGAGGGCAAGGACCTCTGCCAGTTGCGGTTCGAGACTCTTGCGCGTTCCCGCATGGATGTTGCGCAGGTAGTGTTCGCGTAGGCGCGTGACTTGCTCGGCGCTGCGTTCCGCTCGAGCGATCCCGGCGGCCTCCGCGACATCGGCAGGGAGGGATGCATGACCAAGGGCGCGAGCCTCCCAGGCCAATTGAGAATAGAGGTGCTGGTCGCTATGGAGTCCCCAAGAATTTACGCCTGCCCGATCCCAATACAGGTTGCCGTCGACTTGCGTGAAGGCCCAACCGTTCAATGCTGATCCAGAGCTGAGTCCTACGTCGCTCAAGTCAACCTCGAGGCGCACCCATTTGCCTGGGGGTGGTAGCGGCCCGGCAACAAAGTCCTCTGCCCCTTCGCGCCCTGCACCGTGGGCTGGCGCGCCCCAACGTACGCGATGGCCCCAACTCCCGTCGTTGAATTGCAACTGGACCGAGCTCGGTGGATCCGTAGGGTCGAGCCAGACGTGCGCGAAGAGTCGGTCACCGCTCCGCAAAACGAGGGGGTCGGCCATCGTGAAATAGTCCTGGCTGAGACCTTCGCGGCTGCGTCGCAGACTGCGCTCACCGGAGAGCACCGGGCCGTGCTCGCGCCCGATCCAATTCCAGTCAGGAGTGTCCCCACCAGCCTGGGAGGATTCGGGGGCCTCGTCTTCAATCCAGACGAAGTCCTGGGCGTCCTGCTCAACTTCCGAGCTGATTCCGAGGCGATCCCAATGAACGGTCCCGTCGAACTGCGTGAAAGCAGCCCCGTAAATGACGTCCCCTTCGCTGAATCCAAGCTCCGCAGCTGGAACGGCCAGGCGCACCCAGGCTCCGGTTTGGGGCAACTCGCCGCGCGCACGCCGTGACGGGCCTGCCGTTCCAAATGGGATCAAGTCCTCGCCCCAGTAGGCGCGGTGCTCCCAGTCCTGGTCCCCATCGCCGTTGAATTGCAGCATGATCTGTCGGGGCGGATTCTCGGGATCCAGATGGACCCAGGCGAAGAGTTGATCCTCGGCCCCGATGCGCAGCTTGCGTGTTGCACTGCGAAAGAAGTGTTGCTCCAGTCCCTGGGCTGTGCGTCGCATGGAGCGTTGACCCGAGTGAACCAGGCTGGTCGGGCTCTCCGTCCAAAGCAGTCCATCGCCCTCGACTTCTGCGCCCGTTGGAAAAGAGTCTTCGACCCAGACGGTTTCCATGCGTGAACCGACGTCCGCTCGCGGGAGGCTACCGGGCTCGTTGTAGACGACAGCGCGCAGGGCCTCGGCGATATGTGCTTCGAGGACTTCGTGCTCAAAATTGAGCTCGTTCAACTCCGTACTCTGCTCCTCGCTTGGAACTCGCACGACGGGGGCATGATCCTTGACATTGCCGTCCAAGGGTTCCATCTCCACGTTGTTGAAGTAAGCGAACAGACCATAGAACTCCGCCTGTGAAATCGGGTCGAACTTATGGTTGTGGCAAACGGCGCAGCCGAGGGTCAAGCCCATGAACGCTGCGCCGGTGGTCGATACGCGATCAACGACGTTGCGCACATAGACTTCCTCTGCAATAGAGCCCCCTTCGCTCGTTGTGACGTTGCAGCGATTGAATCCGGAGGCAATTTGCTGGTCGAGGGTGGCGTTCGGGAGCATGTCCCCTGCGAGTTGTTCTATTACGAACTCGTCGTAGGGCTGATTGTCGTTGAAGGCCTGGATGACGATATCGCGGTACGGCCACATCTCCCTGTAGTTGTCGAGGTGCAGACCGTGCGTGTCGCCATAGCGTGCAATATCAAGCCATGTACGCGCCATGTGCTCCCCATAGCTTGAGGACGCCAACAAGCGTTCGACCAATCGCCTGTAGGCATTGGGCTGCTCATCCTCGAGAAAGGCAGCGAGCTCTTTAGGGGTCGGCGGCAAGCCCGTTAGGTCGATGGTAACCCGCCGAATGAGCGTGCGCCGATCCGCGGTCTGTCGCGGGGCAAGACCTTCCGACTCCAGGCGGGCAAGGACAAACGCATCGACCTCGTTATGACTCCAATCCACGTCCGCTGTCGCTGGTGGCTGCTCGAGAGTGGGGGGGACGAAGGCCCAATGTTCTTGGTAGGGGGCATCCTCTTCAACCCAACGCCGGAGCAGTTCGATCTCGTCCGCCGTCAGCTCGAAACCCGAATCTTCGGGTGGCATGAGGTCGAATTCATCGGTAATTCTTATAATCAGCTCCGACTCTTCCGGATCTCCGGGCACCACTGCATGGTAGCCGCCAAGGTCCGCGAGGGCACTCTCCCGCAGGTCCAATCGCAGATCCGCTTCGCGCGTGTTGTCGTCCGGTCCGTGACAGGCGAAGCAAGCTCGCGACAGGATGGGGCGCACTTCTCGAGCAAAGTCGACGTTGCCACCCTCGTCGATCGTTCCGCGGAGGCTGGCACTGAGCGCGGGACCTAGTGCAATGGACATGGCCGTCGCCATGACCCCGAGTCGGAGGATTCGCATGCTGATTGGCTAGGGTAGAGGAGTCCAGGGATTGTGTCGAATCGTAGCACCGTTGAGTCGGGCACCGGACGCTCTGAGCCACGATTCTAAGGCTTAACTGGATTTGCGGGGCTAGTCATTAGCGGCCAGACAAGCATCACGGGGCGGAGGGTGGTTTACGTAGGTCCGGGTGAGCGGCAGCATTGAACCGCCGGAGGTATAATGGGGCAGGATCCATATGCTTTGCCCTGCGCGCTCAGTAGACTCGCTTTGCGTCTGCGCCTCTGTCTTGCAGGACGCCGTTCTGAATTGAAACACGCCCCCGAGTCGATCATGAGCTTGTCCCTATTTTTCGTCTCCGCTCTTAGCTTGCTTGCGCCTTCTGGATCTTCCCAGAGCCCGGAGGCACTGAGCCTCAATCAAGGCGCGCGGGTGGTCCTAGCCGGCAACGGACTCGGTTCACGTATGCTCCATTTCGGCCACTTCGAGACGGAGCTGCAGCTTCAGTTTCCCGAGCATCACCTCGTGATTCGCAACATGTGCGATGAGGGCAACACGCCAAGCTTCAGGCCCCACTCCGGGCGCGCGGATCAATTGGGGTTTCCGGGCGCGGAGGCGTTCTATGGGCGATACGCGGATGGCAGTACGGCGAATGGCGTAGGCCACTTCGAAACCGAGGAACAATGGCTGACCCGTCTGGCGCCCGATGTGCTGATCCTCTTCTTTGGCTTCAACGAGTCGTTCGGGGGAATGAGCGGTCTAGCGAGTTACTCCGAGGAGTTGGATGCGTTCCTGAAGCACACCAAAAGCCAGGCATACAACGGGCAGCACGCGCCGGAGTTGGTGCTCGTCTCACCAACTGCCTATGAGGATCGCTCTGCTTCCATGAGCGTTCCCAGTGGTGTTCTCGAAAACGCGAACCTGGCCGCCTACACCGCAGTCATGGAGCGCGTCGCGCACGAGAATGACGTTCGCTTTGTGAACGCTTTCAACGCCTCGATCGCGTGGTATGAGGACTCGCGCAAGCCCTTGACCGGGGATGGTGCCCTGCTCAATGACGCTGGCTATCGTGTATTCTCAAGCTTCCTACTCGAAGAGGTCTTTGGAACCCCGTCAGCAGAGGACGCCGCTCATCGGGGACTGGTCGAAGCAGCCGTTCTGGAAAAGAACTGGTTTTGGATTACAGACTTCAAGATGCCCAATGGAGTGCATGTTTTTGGGCGCCGCTACGATCCCTTCGGCCCGGCCAACTATCCCTTCGAGATCGAAAAGATTCGCGAGATGACCGTT
Organism: Minisyncoccia bacterium; assembly: GCA_047638655.1. GTDB lineage: Bacteria > Planctomycetota > UBA1135 > UBA1135 > JABACD01. The sequence goes on from JBLIMI010000027.1 coordinate 8,146, forward strand.
ATTCGCGATGGGAACATCTGGGCCGCGTTAGACGGTGAGTCGCTCGACTTGGACAGTTTGGATTCGAAGACTTCGAGCCTTCCGCCGGTGACGACCAACGACACCCGGGAACATCCCGAGGGCCTCCCTAGCTTTCTAACGGGCGAAGAAGCTCTGGCGACCATTCAGGTCCCCGAGGGATACAAGCTTGAACAGTGGGCCACCGAGGTGGAATTTCCGGACCTGGCCAACCCCGTGCAATTGTCCTTCGACAATCAAGGGCGTCTATGGGTGGCCGTTATGCCTAGTTACCCACACTACCGTCCAGGAGACCCGCGCCCGGATGACAAGCTGTTGATCCTCGAAGACACCGACGGCGACGGCAAGGCGGACAAACAGACGGTGTTTGCTGACGGCTTGCACTTGCCGATGGGCTTTGAATTTGCTCCTGAGGGGGTCTATCTTTCCCAGGGAATCAACCTCGTGCTGCTGCGCGATCGGGATGGGGACGATCACGCCGATGAACGCGAGATCATCTTTAGCGGCTTCGATGACCACGATACGCATCACGCGATCAGTGCCTATTGCGCTGACCCTTCGGGCGCGATCTTGATGTGTGAAGGCACCTTCCTGCGGTCCAACGTGGAAACGGCCTTTGGACCGGTGCGTGGGACCAACGGGGGCTTTTTCCGCTTCGCTCCACAGCGCCGGCATCTAGAGCGTCATGCCCAACTGTCGATCCCCAACCCTTGGGGGATCGCCTTTGATGATTGGGGCCAGCACTTCTTCCTGCACACTTCGGGCCCAACCGTGGAGTGGATGTTGCCGGGATCGGTCAAGCCCCGTTATGGAGTCGCTACGCCGGGTAGCAAGAACTTGATCGAGAGCGCTCATCGAGTGCGCCCGACGTCCGGTGTCGAATTTGTCAGTAGCCGTCACTTTCCCGACGAGGTGCAGGGCGACATGTTGCTCAACAACTCCATCGGATTCCTGGGAACAAAACAGCACAGGATGATGGAAGAGGGAACCGGGTTCGATACCCGTTGGCGCCAAGATCTCACCAAGTCCTCGGATGCCAACTACAGGCCTGTTGATTTGGAGTTTGCGCCGGATGGTTCGCTCTATCTGGTGGACTGGCACAATCCGCTCATTGGGCACATGCAGCACAATGCCCGTGATCCCCATCGCGACCACGACCATGGGCGTATCTATCGAATCACCTATCCGAGCCGGCCCCTGGTCGAGCCTGCGAAGGTGCATGGAGCTTCCATTGCGGAGTTGCTAGAAAACTTGAAGCTTCCGGAATACCGCACCCGTTACCGCACGAAGCGCGAGTTGCGTGGTCGTGACCCGGAGGAGGTCCTGGCCAGTATTTCGAAATGGGTGGCGAGCTTGGATCCGGGAAGTCAGGACTTTGAACATCAGCTGCTCGAAGCCTTGTGGGTAAGTTGGGGGCTAGATCGTGTGGACGAGCCGCTCTTGAGGCGCCTATTGAAGGCTGAGGATCATCGGGCCCGGGCGGCAGCCGTACGTGTGCTGCGCTACAGCGGTCATGTGGTAGAGGGTCAGGTTGCTCTCTTGAGTGCAGCTGCGGCGGACGAGCACGGCCGCGTGAAGATGGAAGCCATCACCGCCGCAAGCTGGGTGGGCCGTGAAGCTGGACTCCAGGTGCTCAGTGCGGCGCTGCCTCCTGTTGATGAGACGAAGGCTGAAGCCCCTACGCCCGCTGCGACGAGTCACGATGGGGGACGCCGTATCGATGTACAGCATCCGGCTCTAGCGAATGCCCAGGTCCAATCCATACGCATGACCATCCCCGGAACGAATCGGATCCTGAATTTGGCTGAGCTAGAGATATTCAGTGCTGGCACGGACATCGCCGGCCAGGCTGTCCTGTCCCAGTCCTCTGAGTACAACGGCGGTGCTCACCCCGTCGGAAACCTTGTCGACGGGAACAAGGACAACTTTTCGCACACCTCCACAGAAACCAGTCCCTGGGTAGAGGCGCGCTTCGCGCAGCCAGTCCAGATCGACAAGCTCGTGATCTGGAACCGGCCGAGCCATGAGGAACGTTTCAACGGCGCGAAGATCGAATTCTTCGGTGCCAACGGCGGCTTGGCCACATGCGATGTACAACTCTTCGATCCAGAAGGCCCGCTTGGGGATGCTTGGCTGCGGGCACCCTATCGCACAGCCCAGGCTCACCTGAAGGGGGAGTCCATCACGGTTGAGCGCGAAGTGTCCGTGCCGACACACTTGCAAGGGGCAGCGCGTGATCAGTTTATTCGAGGTGCCGAGCTGTACTCCCGTGAGGGACACTGTGCCACTTGTCACCAGCCGGATGGCCTTGGACTTCAAGCCGGTGGATTTCCGCCGATCGCGGACACCCCCTGGTCGACCGGGGACGAGGGGCGCTTGATCAAGCTCACCTTGAATGGACTGCTCGGTCCGATGGAAGTGAAGGGGAAACCGTATCCGGGCTTGGTTCCGATGACGCCCTTCGGCGGCATTTTGAAGGATCAGGAGATCGCCGATGTGTTGACCTATGTGCGCAACTCCTTTGGGAATCACTCCTCCGTGATCAGCCCACAGAAGGTGGCTGAGGTGCGCGTGGCGACCCAAAGCAAGCAGGGTTTCTACTCACCTGAAGAACTAGAGGGCGGCGCTGCAAGTTCAGGACGAAGCTTCGTGAAGCTGTGGACCCAGGCTGACTTTGCAAAGACTCTGGAGCGCCCCCTCAGTGGGAGAAGTCACGGGAGGGGCCAGGAGATGTTCAGCGTTGCTAGCTGCAACACTTGCCACAACATTCAAGGCCAAGGAGCGAATGTGGGCGCCGACCTCTCCGCTGCAGCAGAAGAGTATTCGGCGTCTGAATTGCTGCAGCACATCCTCAAACCATCCGCTGCGATCAAGGAGCAGCACCGCCTCTTTCTCATTGAGTTGGCGGAAGAGGAACTTTACAGCGGCCTGATCGTGGATCAGGACGCCAACAGCATCGAAATCGCTGAGGCTCTGCAAGAGCCCGACACGACCGTCATCTTGCAGCGCAAGGACATCCTGAGCATGACTCCGCTCGACGTCTCACCCATGCCGACTGGCTTGTTGGTGACGCTAACGGAGGAGGAAATTCTTGATCTATTGGCCTACATCGAAGCCAAAGGTGACGCGAGCCACAAGGTCTTCCTACCCTGAGTCATTCGGTGTCGCGCAGCTTGCTCTTGCGTACAAATAGACAAGTCCCACACACCTACCGAATGTAGATGTGCGGCACTTGTCTGTGGTCCACAACGACACGGATTGGCGACAGCGCACTGCCGTTCATCACTTCGCCTCATGGACTAACGCCTCGCGCTCGACTCTTGAGGAAGGAAGCGCTGGACGTATTCACTGCTCACGGTAATGGTGCGTTTGGGGCGGCCCCAGTTCGCACCTTCGCCGTCAGGCACGAACTCGATGGTGACCTGAGAGTGCCAGTATAAACTCTTGATGACCGTTTCGATCTCGTCGGCCAAACCATCCGCGCCTAGCGGACGGACGAATTCGCTTATCGAGTCGAACTCGACCCGTGCCTCGGTGGAGGGGGCTCCATCAGGCGTCCAACAAGGGCCCAGAGCCCGGCGCCAGGAGCGCTGAACCTCGGAGCCGTAGTTTCTTCCCTTCCTCTACGCCGTCGACGGTCGCCTAACGATGTACGATGTACGATGTACGACTTACACGCGACGATCCTGCACTTGCTGGATGTCGATCCCGAGCTACTCCCGCTTGCGAAGGGTCAACACGTCGAACAACCGCCCCTCCTCGTCGATGGCCTGAAACTCAAGGTGCTTGCCATGAATCGCGACGTAGACGAGGTGGTGATACCTGGCCTTCTTGTGTCCGAACCAAGTGTTCGCCGGATCAAAGTCCTCAAGGGGCCCGCCCCCACCGGCGGCGGTCACGTAGATCACGCCACCGTCTTCGTAGGCGGTGACTTGGCCATCCCGTATGGGAAAGGTCCGTTCGTAGTCGTGCACGTGCCCCGAGAAGCAAATGTCGACGCCGTGCTTTTCTAGCAAGCGGACGATGTTCCTCACGTTCTTGTCGCCGCGGAAGGAACCGCCGACGTTCGTATCGCCGTAGTCGTTTGAGTCCGAGGTGTAGGGCGGTTGGTGCAGAACTGCGAACTTCCAAGTGGCTTCAGAGCCGGAGAGCGCCGACTCCAACCAATCCAACTGGGCCGAGCGATCCGCGAGTGACCGATTGCCATCGATCATGAAAAAATCGGCGTTGCCGTAGGTGAAGGAGTACCAGCGCTCCGGCTCGGGCAGCGACATGTAGTCGTAGTAAAGCGCTGCGTCCTGCTCATGATTGCCAAGTACGGGCATGAGTGGCACGCGACCGATGAGCGGCTGCATGCTTGGGAAGAACACGTCCGTCCAGTCTCGCTTGTTGGAGCCCGTATCTACCAAGTCCCCGGCGTGCACGGCGAAGTTGGGTCGGTGCATCCACGCCAAGTCCGAGACGCGCTTGGCCACGTCGCCGTTGGTTTGCGTATCGCCGATCACCACAAAGGTGTAGGCCTTGTCCTGGGAAGCGGCGGTGCGAAACGAAAGCAGCGGGCTCCCAATCTGTTCTTTATTCGGCGCCTCGACGAAGACCTGATAGAAGTACTTCTGGTCGGGCTGCAGGCCGTCCAGCTTGCACTCGTGCAAGCGCTCGGCCTCCAGTAAACGCAGCACCTTGACCTCCGAAGGATCGGCGTCGTCGGTTCGATAGTGAATTTCTGCCGTCGAAGAGTTGGTCGTCTCAAACAGGACGCTGACTCCATCGGCGCGTGGCCAAGTGAGGTAAGGCTCTACCAAGAATTCGAAGACCATATCGGTCCAGGGGGGCAGTTCCGTCAATTCCCGGCGGGCATCAAATTGCTCAAGCACATCTGCAGCTGTCCAAGCATCCGTTGAAAGGCGACCGGCCAATAGGCGGCCATCCATGGGGAAGTTCTCGTCTTTGTCGCGATACGCTCCGAATACGAACGGTGATTCTTGATCGTAGAGCAGTTTCCCGAACTGCTCGGTGGACTCCACTTCCAATTGACCATCCAAGTAGAGTCGGGTCGTCTTGCCATCAAAGGTGGCGGCCACGTGATGCCAACGCCCGGAAGCCATGGGGGTTACGCCGCGCAGGTAGGTGAGCATTCCATCCCCGTCGTCCGCACCACTGGTAGAGAGGCCAAAGGAGCAGAACTCATTCTGATAGCCAAGCACGAACCCCAGCTCCGCTCCGGCGTTGTCTTGCACGCAAGAGAGGATTCCGCCCCATCGATCGGGCCGTTCCACAGCGACCCAAGCGGACAAGGAAATGGCTGATCTGGGCAGGGGCGTTTCTAGATCCGCGATGCGTTCCGCCAGAATGAGCACGTCGTCTGTGGAGTTGAGCACTAGCCCCGCCCCGTGCTCCAGCGGCGCGAAGCTGGATTCCCCCAGCGCGGCGGCAGGTAAAGTCGCCTTCGATAGCGCAAACCCTTGAGAAGC
>JBLIMI010000028.1:0-13575 GCA_047638655.1 Minisyncoccia bacterium
GCGAATCTTCCAGGCCGCCCCCATCCAGACCTCTCCGTCAGCATGAACCTCTCCATAACAACCACCGTTTGAATCCCCGCAGAATTGCCTAGTGTTTAGCCCCGACCGAATCTTGCTTCCTGACCCAAAGAAGTCCTTCCCAACAGTCGGGGTACCCAGGACGTACATGGCCCATACGTCGGCATTGCCCTCACCCATTCCATCCGAGCCATTGTCCGTGCCGTAGCGAACGTTGAGCCAGTGGCCTAACTCATGGGCAACGACCGTAGAGTACGCTGCATTGGGGCATCCAGACCCAGAGCTGCCAAAGCTGAGGTATGTCTCTGGGCTCGGTCCGATTCCGAATCCTGCCCATGGATTCGTAATCCAAACATGTACGGCATTGCAGGAGAAGCTGTCATTCACCCGAGCATCATAGGTGGGATTGTAGATAAATGGCGTGCCGTCCAATGGGTCGACAGAGTGAACCCAATCAAAGACTTTTGTGATGTGCCAAAATGCATTTGCCTGCGCGGTGTACGCACTGGACGGAACACCAGAAAAGGAGTTCATCTCGACAACTTGGGCCGGACTGGAGAGTGTCAATGATTGAGGAGAAGAGACACCGGATACGTCGATTGCCTCGATGCGGGGCCGCAAGTCAGGAGTCCAGCCCTCCCACCTTCCCTTGTAGTCCGCCGTGACAACGGTCGGGTAGTCTCCGGGGAGGGTAAATATTCCATTCCCTTCTGATGCAATGTACGATGCGCCGTTCCCAGACACCTCAACCCAAGGGATCGGTGCCAGCTGAGGCGGATTGGAGCTGTTGTCCGGGAGATCGCCTAGAGACATATTGGTATGGAGCAACCCGGTAACGCTTGGGCTCCCTTGAGAAAACTGGTGAACGGCATCCTCTCGGCGAACCACAAGCCCATCTGCTGTATCGATGAAGTAGTTGTATCCAAGAGGCATACTCCCCTCCTCGATTCTATGCATCGAGAGAGCCCACACGAGCCGCGCATCTCTTCCGGCCGCTCGTTCGACTTGCTCGAAGATCAGGCCGGGTTCGCCTATTCGGGTAGGTGTCGTACCCGTGACTTCGCGAAAGTCTGCTACGGCAATCCGCTCCGCTTCGCGGCTGTTGATACTCTCGGGCTCCGGTGCCTCGATGGGCCCGGGAATACCGATGCTCTGGATCGACAATAAACGCCCCTTCATGTCCATCAATACGTTCACCGATGATCGGCGAATTCGAAGCCCGTGGGCATGCTGTTGGTAGCACACGACCACCTTGTCCGTGGAGTCAGTGAGACCCAAGGGCAACACCTTTGTATTGACCATGAACAGCGTAGCTGTATCCACTCCGTGCAAGGAAGCTGTGTCTCCTAGGTACTGATTGGCTAGCTCTACGAAATCCTCATCATTTACTGGGTTACCGCCTGGGCCAGCGCTTCCACCAAACAAGAGTTCGCAAAACCCACTTGCCGGGTCGAGATGGACCCTCCAGGACTCTCCGTGCTTCCGACGGAACGCGGCCAACTGACCGCTCACATGCTCCCGTGACGGGGCCCTTTCCTGTTGTTCGAGAAGCCACGAGACCTCGTCACTGATCGGGATGCGGCCACTGACTTCCTGGGCACCGGCGGAGCTCACGAGGGCTGTTCCTATCACGATTAGGGTTCCTAATTTCATGGCGATCCCTAGTTGCAGGCTAACGAGAGCGAGGGCCAGTCCTGCACCCGCTTCAAGCACCAATTTCGCCTTGCCGGCTACCACACCCCACGAACGCTCGGCGTCAATCGTCTCTCTCGGCGCGCACTCGATTGGCTTCACCGGACCGAGCGGAGGTCTGCGCTGGAAGAGCGACGCGCCAAGGTCACGATGAACGAAGTGCGATGCGACCGTCTGCACGTCCAGGTCTGACAGTCCATCGGGGTCGAGGCCCGCCCATCCGGCAGCCATCGTCGCGCCCTGTGACTTGGGCCCCGACTCCCGTACCGTCCCACACCTGACTCTTCGCAAGAGCTGCCCAGGGCCGTTCTCCCGAATAACGTATACGTCTCCGAGCCTATCTCTGTCGTAGTCCCGTGAGTAGAATCTATTCCTGGCCTCTTCGTCGTGAGCTCGATGCGGGAGAGAGCGGAAAGCAAGTGTCCCGCAGGGCGCAACGGAGAGGGCAATCGGTTTGATCGGGAACATTGGCTGGTACCTCATCGAAATCGAAGAAACTTCCGGCCCCAACGTTGTTGCAGGTCAAGACAACCTTGAAAGCTAAGGCTCGTTCTTATTCTAGGCGTAAAGCGAGCCGAGGCAGGGGGATGAATTCGTGACTTATTCGGTGCTTCGTATGCCAAGCCCGGGCAAGCCACCGCTGAGGATCTACCCTCCAAGCGACCCACCCCCACGAGCGTTCTTGCCCAGGGCCGCTGCGCAATCATTGGCAACTATTGCTTTCGCGCCTACACAAGGCCCTTGTCACACGCGAGCCATCGACTAATTGACCACAACGCCTCCGTTCGGAGCCGTAATCAGGAGGGATTCATCAATGAACAGAATCGCTGATTGCGAGTAGGTGTAGGTCCCCGGTTGGACTTGCAAGATCATCCCCTGATGAGAGTGGACAACCCCAGAAGCGTTAAAGTCCCAACCATCATTTAGTGCTTCAATCGCTTGGTTCACTGTCGTCCATGGCTTTCCGGGGTTGCCTTCCTGTGCTCCGGAGTGTGAACCATCGACGAAAAGGCCACGGGTATAGTGCTTCAAGTAGAAGTCGTCTCCAAAAGCATCGTTGTCGAGGAGCAGCACGTGCAGTTCACCCAGAATGCCTGGAGCACGGCCATCATTTAGGTCCCAAAAAGTGAGGCCCTGCGGTTCTTCACCATAGAACGTACCCGTAGGGTTGCCATATTGAAACCTGAACAGGCCACTTTGAATGGACTTCCTTTCCCTGACAAATTGCTCGTTCCCATCGGGCAAGGTTACGAGGTTAAATTTGTGAATCCCGTGGGGCATTGAAGAGATTCCATAGTATCCAGAAGACAGGAATAGGACGTCCTGGTCCGGAGCGAAGTCGCCCCCCTGGAGATGGAAGGCAAAGAGATCATTGCCCGCCGCATCAATGAGGGGTATGTGCTCTGGCAGCAGCGGGAAGTCGAATAGGTTTGGGCTACCAGGGGCCCCTAAATTTGGAAGCCAATCGCTGGGGGCGTAGCGCCTAAGAAATCCATCATGATTCTCCCCTGTGTAAACCTCTCCGTTCTCCCTGACCGCACACCACCCGACCGCAGATTGAGCGGGTAATCTGCCAATCGCCACGAGCTGCAGGTCAGAATCGAAAATGCCAAGAGCAGCACCATCATCGCCACCTTGGATTCCACAGAGCACATACCATTGAGAGCCGAGAGGACCAGAGACCTCAAATGTATCCAAAGCCTTGAAGTCTTGGTACCCATATGGATGTAAGGACGCAATGGGAACAAACGGAACGGCCAAAGACGGGTTTGAAAGTGGCTCTGACACTGCAATCTTGTACAAACCATGCTGACGGCTAATAAACCAATGGTCGTCGGAGTGCCCGATCCCCTGAATATTTGTAGACAGAAAATTGTCTGCCTCATCCGGATAGTTACCTATGTAATTGAAGTAACCGCTGAGCGAGGGTTCGCTGGTACCGTCAAGCTGAATAGCAGGCGGCATAGAATTCGCTGCGCCCGCGAATCCGACAAACAGGATTCCGAACGCCGCCCTACGAATTCTCCTACATCGACGCCTTGCAATCTCTTGCACTTTCAAACTGAGACAATTGGCGCTCTTTGAAGAGGATCTGAGACTGAGGAGATGGGTCTGGCCGGCATCGCTTCCCGAGGTGCGAACACGCTGCCCACGCTGGCAGTCGATACGAACCTTGACCGTTGTTTCTTTGTTGTAGTTCATGGCTAGATCGGGCTACTGCAGGTTGACGAGAACGAGCACATGCCCTGTTCCGCTGTCCAAGCAAGTCATTGCTTTACCGATCACCGCCCCCATAGCTCGGCTGCGATCAGTGGCTTTCATCGCATGCCCTTTCAGAGAGGCCGTTGTCAGCAGGTCGCCGGGCTTGATAGCGCCATTTGCTGCCGTGCACTTCAAATAGACACGGCCGGACATGGCCAAGAGAATGTCTCCGTCAAGAACTCCCTCTTGAGACAGCTTGATTCCGTGGGAAACCCCGCATGCACCTGAGGTCGCTCCAGCGACCTTGGAGTCATAAGGCTCACTACAGGGCACGAGTTGCCCAGGGTGCTCAGGGTCAATAACCATGACCGTACCCGGATCGACTTGCCCTTCCGGGGAGTCAAAGGCCTCAACCAGATCTCCTCCCCCCCTAATCTCGATCGCATTGCAAACGACACGGCCCGTATTGGTCACCTGGTACTCCAGCGATCCTCCAATGTACCCCCGAACCAGGGCCCCAGTCCCTTCCTGCCGGATTTCAGTCACTGTTTGCGAGGACCCCGGGGCATTGGCAAATAGGACCGCTCCTTGCACTGTAAGATCGGCGTTGACGGTCGTGTCACCGTGAAGGACAGTCGTACCTTGTACATAAGCATCTCCATTTAGATCCGTACGGCCATCCACGTCAAAGTCACCTTGTATCCGACCAGTTCCTGTCGCAAGAAGTTGTGTCGTGGACATTGCGGAAAGATAACTCCATCCATCTACAGCAAGATCCCCTAAGACGTCGACCGTTCCGTCAGCCCTCAGGATGAGTTCAGCATTCGTACCTGGGTTGTTGTATGGCCCTGAGGCCCGAAGAGAAAGCTCAACTCCATCAATGGCGTCTTGACCGAGACTTCTGGATCGAATCGTCGCACTGAGAGGGCTCGAGACACCGCCAGGGCCCGAGTGTGATAATTCGACAACATTCTCACTTCCCGCGGTCACGCCGGTGTCGAGAATGCGAAGGCCCACATTCGCAGACACCGCCGCGCCTCCTCTCAGTGTCATCCACGGCGTCGAGCCATCGTCGTCTGGTGCATACTGAATTGAGTTCATCCTTGAACCAGAGGAACTACTCCCCACACTGAAGTAGGATTCCGATATGCCGACCTTGGAGTTGTTGTCGGAAGGGAACTTGAACGCAAACCGTTCCTGGCTATTGCTGAATTCCAATTGGCCAGCCCGGGACTGTGCATCGTGACCAAAGGAAATCGCACTACTCCCCGTTGGGTGGGAGAGGATATCAATGGTTGAGCCCTCACCGGACCCAGCCCCCCTGCGAAAGGTCGCAATCGTGTATGCGGTGCTACTGAGCGCTCCGGCCACGGAACCCTTGTTCACGAATAACTTGGGACCAAGCGCTGAGGGTGGGCTACCTCCAAGCCCTACGTTTCCCATCGACGTCGAAAGAGGAGAGTCTCCAAGCTGTCCTGCGCCATTGAAAACAGGAATTTGCAGAAAGGTTCCGTATCCAGGAATCGTTGGGTTCTGCCATGTTGCCGTTCCACCAGCATTAGAAGTTAGAACGTGGCCATCGGTGGGATTGCTTGAAATCCTCAACGTCCCCGTGACCATCGAGCCAGCCTGCATGAGGCCACTGGCTGTCACATCTCCGGTTGCAGTGACATCCCCACTTGCAACGACATTGCCGCCCTCGATATCACCCGCGACGCCCAACTTGCCCTCAGAGTACACGCCGTACCCCGCGCTGGAAGTGACCTTTCCATACACGCCATAGGTCGTTCCCGTGACGTCACTGGCCTCGCCATAGACGCCAGTCCCCGAATCCGAAGCACTCGCTCCTCGCACACCGATTGCAGTTCCCGTTGGGTTGGAAGCTTCCCCGAGGACGCCTGTGCCCTGGCCAGCGGCACTTGTTCCGTGGACACCCATTGAACTGCCCCCTGCACTCGAGTCGGTCCCCCACCCGTGGACTCCCGTGCCAAGCGTGCTGATTGTTAGGCCCTCCACACCTACTCCATCGCCACCGGGAGAAAGGTGCACCCCCGAAACTCCTGCGCCGAGGCCGTTACTGGATTGACCCTTGACTCCATAGCTTCCGGCAAACTCATCGTTGTCCCCCGCATAGGCAACCACGGCGGTCCCGTTCTGAGAGGCGGCCCGTACTCCAATTCCATTGGTGGACGTCCCGTACACTCCATTGGAATCCATCGAGGTGCCCTTGATCCCGGTCCCTGTTGTCGCGGTCCCCTCAATCGCGACTCCTGTTGTCGCCAGCCCCTTGATGGCCGAAGTGAGCCCAGCGGCATCAACCAACAACCGACCTCCACCTACTGCTGCGCCGATGCCAATTTTTCCAAAGGACTCCGTGATCGTGGAATCAGTGATGGACCCCGGCCCGCTGAACCTAGCCAGCTGATTGACCGTGCCAAGCCCGCCAATCCCCGCTGGCAAGAGTTGCCAGCTTCCTTCTCCCGTACCGTCTGAGGTTAGGACATGGCCATCGGCCGGATTGGCATTGAGCTGGAAGCCATCCGTTTCGACTCTGGCGGCGATCAAGTCACCGGTCAGTTCCGCGTTGCCATTCACGCCGAGTCTACCGTCGGAGTACACACCATAACCGTTGGGGGATGCGCTTGAACCATGAACTCCGTGCCCGCCACCGATCCTAGAGGTGGTGATTCCCTCAACTCCGTTGCCAAATTGCGCTTCGCCTTTTACGCCACGGATCGGACCCTTTCCAAAGACACCGGCACTATCCGCTGAGCCCTCATCCACAACTCCCTTCACTCCGTACATTTCTCCTTTGAAGCCATTTTTGTCGATCACCCGACCCAAGACTCCGATGCCGCCGTTGCCGGAATCGCTGTAGCCTTCGACCCCAATGCCAGGCCCATTCCCGATGTTAGCTCCGCGCACTCCAGGGGAGTCGCCGGCCAAAGTGAGCCCGTCAATGGCTGGTACTCCGCTCCAGGAACGAACATACAAGCCTCTCTCGTTCGCAGTCCCAGCATCGACGTAAATCCCTGCCGCTGCAAAGGGTGTCGTGGTCCCCACAACTAAGTCTCCGCCAATCACAGTGAGATTCCCCGATTGAAGGTCCCAGGTGGTTCCATTCGCATCTGCTGAGATCTCTGATCTTGCGACGCCCCCATCTAAGAAGCGAACAGTGTTAGCCCCCGAGCCTGTACCTATCTCTAAACCCAAGGCCCCGTCCGACGCCCGGAATGTGCGCAGCCCATAGGATCCGTGGACATGAATCTCCCCGCCCACAACATCCAGCCTTGCATCAGGAGTCGCCGTCCCGATTCCAACCTGCCCATTGGGAATGGTGATATCTGGATTGTCGCTCAACGCACCGATTCGAACGCGCTCAACCGGCACTCCCACTGAGTTAGTCGTCTCCAAAACGAGATCTCGCCCCCCGCCCCCAGTCGAGAGAACCGTGTCATTGTTCTGATGGGCTAGGTAGGAGTGAAGGATTCCATTCCCATCATCGAAGCCAATCCTTGAACCCTGATTCGCAGCAATGTCCCCATCGACGTTGAGCTTGAAGGCATAGGTGCCGCCTCCGAACTTCACATGGCCTGTGGATGCATCGATCGAGAATTCAGGACCAAGAGGATAGAGCATACCCAGGGTCGGTATCGATGAGGCCGCCACACAATTAGTAGTAGCCATGTCCTCAATCGAGAACACGCAGCTGGGCGTTTGAACATTTGCCGAACCACCTGAGGTGCTGCTTCCTCCAGAGAGCGTCGGGGCCGCGCCACCGCCCGAGGATGCCGACCGGGTCCCTGGACTTGAGGTCGCTTGATTTCCTTTTGAGCCCCCGGCATCCGCCAACGAGTCCTCGCTTCCTGGGTGAGATCCAGAGGGTTGAGCCTGTCCGATGCCCGTCACCAACGAGTGACTCGGAAGGTCAATCGTAACTTCCTCGAAGAGGCCGCCACCGACCCCCCGCATGATCAAGTGATCGGTCTTCCTGACGATGTGCAAATCCATTACCCCGTCGGCATCGAAGTCTAGCCAGGAAGCCGCCAGGACATCGTCCAAGTCCGACAATCCAGCCCCCCCGGGGAGCAACTGGAATCCAAGCCCCTCCTCTGATTTCCACACCTTGCACTCACCCGAACGACCAACAACAAGGAGGTCAAGCCATCCATCAGAGTCTAGGTCCCCCCAGTCGACACCAACCACCGCAACGGGCAGATCAAGACCGAGCTGCTCGGTCACATCGACCAAGCTACCCGCACCATCATTACCCAGGAGAACAGCCGTACCAGCAGTCAGCGCGAAGGCATCCTGGTGCCCATCTCGGTTGAAGTCCGCCCAATACAGCGCGGTTATTTGACCTCGGTGCCCTGAGTCTGGCGAGATCAAGCGCACACCCTCGGCTTCGCCAAGAACCTGCCCTACCGAGACCTTGGCGAAGATTGAAATGGCCATCGCCGCGAGAGACAGCTTCAAAATGATAGACGTTCTGGTCATTGTGCCGGCTTGTAGTTGAGAGAGAATCAGACCGACGGCTTAAGTGCCGCTGGGCGGTGAGTGATCCTATTGCCAAGGCGCAAACCATGGTTAGGCTGGGGCTCCTTTTCTGAATTTCCCAAGAGACGCACGGCCCTGACGGAGGAGATCCGGCTCGCTGTGAGTTTTGGGCGGGGGCTCAAACCCTTGTTGCAGCTTTGGTTACAACTCCCTGTATGCGAGCCTGGTGCGTTCTACGATCATTGACAGTCAAGCGGCAAACTTCTCTATTACTGCCCATCCGTGACCTCCCTCGTGTCTCGACCTCAAAAGGACAAAGCAGCGCGATGCGGCGGAGTCAGAAAGAGGCGCCTGAAGGTCAAATTTCTGGGCGCCAACCCCGCCTGGATGTCCTGAGTTCGGGTGACGGATCGGACCTTCAACGAGCTGAGATGCCTGCAGAAGTTGTGGTGAGCGCCTAGCAGCTCAAGATGGTCCTCCAGCGTCCGCTTCATGCGTGCATGACATGATGACTGGGGACTCAAGTTGGCCGAGCCCTGGCGGAAAGTTCTGTTACAGGCTGTGCAGGGATATCGTCGCCGCCTCCCTCACTTCTCGTTGAAAAAGCCGTGCAAAGCAATGATGCCACGGTCGCACTCCCCATGGCCATCGCCAGCTGGGTCGGAATCGGCCAGAACCCTCTATCCACACACAGCTAGCTCGTGGCAACCAACAACGGTGACGGAAGCACCCATAACAGATCGAAGATCGCGCGGCCTGACAGTCAGCGGATGAGGGAAGCGCCGCCTGCCGAACTTCTATTCATTTGCCCTCGCACCTCGCCGTCAGAGTCCAATCCGAGAGCAAGGTTCTTGGGCGTGCGGAGAATCCACCCGCTTTGTACCAAGTGATGACGAAAGCACCAATTGATGAATCCTCTACGCTAGGTAGAGCTCTCTCCAGTGACCGAGGGAGAAGTAGTGAAGTCATCTTATGACAAGAGGGTTGCAAAATACCAATAACCCGAACGTCACCATTCGCTACACCTTCCACCCCTTAGCGGGACAGACGTTTCCACTTCTTCGAACCCTCGATGGGCCACCGAAAACGCACCTTGTGCAGACCCGATTTAGGCGTCTACTGGTGCCAGCATGGATGGTGAATGTGGAAGCTGGTCGGGTTGAACTTGCAGGTAAACCCTTGATCGGAATGGACGGTCTCAAGGGGATCCACGAGCTGATTGTTGCGGAAATGGAGGGCCGAGCCAAACCGCTATCTTCGGGCGACGAAGACGCAGACGATGGACCGGATGAAGAATCCAATTCCAACGCTCTTTCCCATCGAGCCGATCTGCCGCCAGCCGATAGCCCTGGAGATGACAGAGGAAATCGAGCAGGCGATAGCCGAGCTCATGCTGCAGATCATTGCCGTCGAAGCGCCCGAAGAGGAGGACAGCGATGAAGAGTGAACAGTCACACCTGATCATGCCGGATCACCTCGCTCGTGAGGCCATCGTCTACATCCGCCAGTCCTCGGCGGAACAAGTACGAACCAACGTCGAGAGCACTCGTCTACAGCGCGACATGCGCGAGAAGGCCATCGCCCTTGGATGGCGTCACCCTGTTGTGATCGATGATGACCTGGGGATATCGGCGGGCGGATACTCCGAGAGGCCTGGCTTTAAGGATCTGTTGACGCGAGTTGCTACGCAGCAGGTCGGTATCATCCTCTGCGTGGATGCTTCGCGATTGTCGCGGAACTCAAAGGACTGGGCGCATCTGTTCGAGTTGTGCAGCTTGTTTCATACCCTCATCGCGGACGTGGACCAGATCTACGACCTCGCGCGACCCAACGATCGACTCGTCATGGGTATCAAGGGGACGGTCTCCGAGATGGAGCTGGGTCTGATCCGTCAGAGGATGCGAAGCGGGTCGGATGCTAAGGCAGCTCGCGGCGAGCTGCGGTATCAATTAGTAGTCGGCTACAAGTACGACACGGAAGACCAGGTCGTCTTCGACCCAGACAAGCGGACTCGGCAAGCAATTGAGATCATGTTTAGCCAATTCACTCGATGCACTTCGATCCGGCAACTTGCTATGTGGTACCGCGACACTGAGACACTTTTCCCGAGCCAGTCGTGCCGCCGCAACGGCATCACTCGCTGGGAAATTCCAACCTCCAACATCCTCCGAAAACTCCTCATTCATCCGTCCTATGCAGGCGTGTATGTTTTTGGCCGCCGCAAGACAGTGGTCGAGTACGTAGATGGGAGGCTGATCAAGCGTGTGACGGCACCTCGCCCCCCGGAAGAAGCTAGGGTGTGCATCCATGACCACCATCCGGGCTACATTAGTTGGGAGAGCTTTCTGGAGAATCGCGCCAAGATCGCGGAGAATCGTCCTAGGTGGAAAATGCGAGAGAACCGAGGTGCAATTCGAGATGGGCTAGCCCTACTCGTCGGGCTTCTGCGCTGCGCAGAGTGCGGCGGCAGGATCCGTGTGAGCTACAAGAAGGCCAGCGCTCTGTACTACTGCGATGGCGGTCAGGAGAAGGGGTCCCGTCGATGCATGTCCTTTGGATCAAATTCGATCGACGCGCGCGTGGGCAAGGAACTGTGTCGAGCCATGGAACCGCACTCGATACGGGCAGCGGTACGTGCCGTCGAGCTGAGCGATGCTGAACGCGAGCAAGAGCTGGAAATCTCTAGGCTCCAGGTCGAGGCGGCACAATACCAGGCAGATCGAGCATTTGAGCAATTCGATCTATGCGACCCGAAGAATCGACACGTCGCGGACACACTGGAAGAGCGCCTGAACGATAAGCTAGCAGAGTTACATTCGGCGAGGGACCGACACGAAGTAGTAGCAAGCGTAGATGTCCTTCTGAGCGAGGAGGCGCGTGCTCAACTCGAAGTCCTTGCGCGAGACTTTCCAACGGTCTGGGATCATCCAAGGGCCGATGCTAAATTAAAGAAACGCCTACTGCGAGCCGCTGTCCAAGAGATCCTGGTCAAGCCCATCGAAGAAAAACCTCAGCTCGAAGTCATCATTCATTGGCAGGGCGGGGTCCATACACAATTCCATGTGAAGCGCCCGGTTAGGACATCGGGAAAACCCCACGCATCTTTAGAGGAGTTGGTGAAGCTGCTGGCAGCTCAGCTTTTAGATGCAGAGATCGCCCGAATCCTCAACATGAAGAAGATGACGACGCCCAGGGGCCTTCCTTGGACCGTCGACCGAGTCAAGAATTTCCGCAATCAGCGCCATATCACGGGGCCGAAGGGAAAGGACCGAAGCGGCACAATGACGATGAATCAAGTGCAGCAATACCTGGGGATCGGACACAATGGACTTCTAGCGCTGGTGCGCCGCGGGGCCATCACGACAAATCAGATCACTGACTTCGCGCCCTGGCAGGTTTCACGCAAAGAAGTCGATTCGGAGGAAGTTCAACGCCTGGTGAAGGGCCTGAAAGAGAACGGGAGGCTACCCAAGGGGGGGTCCCCACAAACTCAGACGGGACTTTTTGATGAAACTAAAGGACTTACGTCAATACTGAACAAGGGGGCATTGTGAGCTACTTCACGATGACCCTGGCGGGGCGTAGGCCGAGGATGTTGCCGGCGATCGCGGGCGTGTCGTTGCTGCGAACCGCGGACCGCGCGGAGCTAGCCGCGTGGTTGAAGCCACCACCGCGGGTGACACGAAACGCAGCTCCCTCAACCGCGCTAAGTGGGTCGAGGAGAGGGCTATTGAGGTAGAAGCTCGGGTCATTCCCGTCCAGACACCACTCCCAAACGTTCCCGTGCACATTGTACAATCCAAACGCGTTGGCCGCAAAACTAGTCACTGGCGCGTGCACGGCAAAACCATCGTCCAACTCAGGCCAATCCTTGATTGCAGCCCAGGTAGCCCCGGCTCTAGCCGCTGCCTGATCAGCCAAGTTCGCAGCCTCCTGCGTTCGAAGCGACTCTCGCGTACTTCCCGTCCACCAGACACTATCGGACCCCGCACGTGCCCCATACTCCCACTGCGCCTCACTCGGAAGCACAAGGCTAAACCTAGGGAGAAGCGCCTCGCAGTCAAACCAAGACACACTCTCCACCGGATGCGTTAAGTCGTGTTGGTGGTCCAGGAATCTAATCGATGGACCGTACTGGCTCGGGTTATGACCCGCAAGCGACATCCACTGCCCCTGAGTCATCTCATACTTAGACATGAAGAAGGCTGACAACTCTACCTCGTGTACCGGGCCTTCGGTGCCCTCTGCGGCCGGGTCATAGTTTTGCCCCTCGGGCTCTACAGACTGCGCACCCATCCAAAACTTCTCAGCGGGCAAGAGCACAAACACAATACCCGAAGACTCCTCGAACACCAGCTCGCCAGCTGCATCCCGCAATGGCTCCGTCCCCGAATGCACGTCCCAGAACTCCCAAAGCTCCGAAGTGGGGTCCGGTCCAATCGGCACTAGGCCAAGCTGCGTCGGGAGGGCGAGCCCCGGGTACGCTTCACGAATTGCAGGCAGGTCGCGCTCCCAACGCTGAGCAAACTCACCAGCTTCTGCATACCCGACCCGTAGACGTTCAGCAAATGCCAAGCGTCGAGCAACACTCCAGCCATGTTCCTCACTCACGCCATCGGCATCCAGAAGGCCCGTTCCTTTTGCCGAAAGGGACCGCAACTCGCCAATCAATCCAGTGATCTGATTGTGCCACCAGCGAGCGCGAGTCTCTGACTCCTCTTCGGCAGAAAAGGTCCACACCTGGCGCTCGTTAAGACGAGCCTCAAGCTCCGCCGAGTCAGCCTTGAGTTCCGCAATCTCCACCTTCGCAGCAGCCAAGCCTTCAGCGCTCGATGCAGCAGCCACTGCTTTCTCCAGCTTCTCGTGGTTGCTAAGCGCCTCTTCGGCTTTGTCCTCCAAGCCCGACTCCAGTGCAGCGTGGCTCACATCAAGCGCAGCTTCATACTCACCAAGCGCATGGTGCGCCCAAGCAAGTACTTGGAGAACAACAGCCAACTCTGCTTCGTCTGACCCTTCCACGGCACGCTCTGCTAGGGCAAAGCCCAGGGCTTCCTCACCAAAGGAGTCGCGATCCGGCCTCACAAGATCCCACGCCGCGTCGCGGAGACTTGAAGCATCTGATGGATGATTGCCCCAGTCCACGTCAACGAGTTCCACTTCCGCTTC
>JBLIMI010000029.1:0-13525 GCA_047638655.1 Minisyncoccia bacterium
GAGATCACGGCGTAGGCTGGCGGCGTCCGCGTGGCCATCGGACGCGTCAGTGGCGGTCCAAAGGGCGTAGAGCTCGCGCAAATCCCCGGTCGGAATCCGATCGAGGTTTCCAGCAACGTCCGCGCGCCCGCTGCTACTCGAACGGCCATTCGCATTCCTCTTGCCATTCGAGTTCTTATGGCTGGACCCCACCGACTTAGGCGAGTTTTTTCCGGTCTCCTTTCGGGACACTACTCGGCGTGCCTTCCTCGTCACTGTTGCTTCTCCATTGGTTGCTGCTCATCACCCTCGAGAACCGAGGGCTGGGATTCGGAAGGACTCGGGGCCGCCGTGCAGATCGGATTCTCAACCGCTGCAGCAACTCCTGAGACCTTGATTTGATCGGACCCGATGATCTCGTAGAAATAGCCCTGCTCGGTCAGAAACAACTGACGCTTCTGGGCGAACTCCTGGTCACGCGATCCTTGGGTCACGATGGAATAGAAAGACGCTACGGAGCGGTCAGACTTGGGACGCAGAATGCGGCCTAAACGCTGCGCCTCTTCCTGGCGCGAGCCGAAAGTCCCCGACACTTGAATAGCGATGTTGGCGTCCGGCAAATCGATGGCGAAGTTAGCCACCTTCGACACGATCAAGATGCGCACGTCGCCGCGGCGAAAGGCACTATAGAGCTCCTCGCGTTCGGGATTGGGAGTCTTGCCGGTGATCAAGGGCGCCTTGAGATGTCGCGCTAGTTGTCGTAGCTGAGCGATGTACTGCCCGATCACGAGGATGCGGCCCTCGGGATGGGCGTCGATCAGATCCGAAACGACCTGGACCTTCGCCGGATTCTCCGAGGCGATGCGGAACTTGCGACGGGCATCGGCCACGGCATAGCCAGGGATCAGCGAACGCTCAAGTGGCACCCTTACTTCTGTGCAAAGGGCCGTAGCGATAAAGCCCTTGTTCTCCAGCACCTTCCAGGGAACGTCGTAGCGCTTTGGACCGATCAGGCAGAAAACCTCGCCCTCTTTCCCATCCTCGCGCACAAGGGTCGCAGTCAGACCGAGGCGGCGCCGGGCCTGGAGGCTCGCGGTGGCGCGGAAAATCGGCGCGGGCAAGAGATGCACCTCGTCGTAAATGACCAGGCCCCAGTTCTCACGTTCAAACAACGCGAAGTGCTCAAACTCAGCGGTCTTGGAACGCCGCCAAGTGAGCATCTGGTAGGTCGTGATAGTCACAGGCCGCACCGTCTTTTCCTCCCCCGTGTACTCCCCCACTTCGTCCGCTGTCAAGGTGGTCTTGTCGAGGATCTCGTCACGCCATTGCCGTACCGCAACCGTGTTCGTCGCAAGTATTAGAGTCTTAGCTCCCACCAAGTTCATGGCACCAATAGCGACCACAGTCTTGCCCGCACCACAGGGCAGGACCACGACTCCATTTCCACCGTGCACGGTTCCGGCGCGATAAAAGCTCGTCGCCGCTCCCTCCTGGTAGGGGCGCAATCCAAAGGGCTGCCCCGACAGGGTTACACTGCGCAGGGTAATGGGGTAGGGATCCCCATCGATATAACCCCCCTGATCATCCACTGGAAATCCGATCTTGATCAGTGCCTGCTTCAGGAAGCCGCGGTTGAGCTCGTCAAGGAAATAGCGACCGTCATCTGCGGCCTCAACGAGATCGCCAATGCCCCCATAGCCCATGACTTCGGCTACTGCGTTCTCGTCATCAGAGACCAATTCAAAGCGACCGCCATTACGTTCGATGCGCAACAGCCCATAACGCTCCAGCCAAGTTCGAATATCAACCAGCACGTTGGGTGGCAGGGGCACGCAGGAGAATTCCTCCAGACGCCCCTCAACGTCCTCCATTGTCAGCCCGAGCGCCGCGGCATTCCAGATGGAGACCGGGGTGATGCGATAGGTGTGCAGGTAGTCGGGACTTTTCTCAAGTTCCGCGAAGGTGCTTAGGGCATCGCGCGCGGCGGCGTAGCGCGGATGTTCCTCAGTCATCGGCCGACCGTCCGCGTCCTTTGCTGCACGCCCCGAAGCATCCAAAACCGCACGCACGGTGTTGAGGATCAGGGAGCGATCGCTTTGGACGATCAGCGGGTTGTCGACGGAGAGATTCATGCCTTGGTCTTCTTACCCGTGCGCTTCGCAGTCTTCTCGACCGCCTTGCTAAGCACCTTTTTGGACACCTTCCTGCTTGGTTTTGAGCTAGCAACTTGCGCGGCCTTCTCAACTGCCTTCCCACCTGCGGCCTTCTTGGGCTTGGCCTTCGCCCCGCGAGGTTTGGGTCGCGCCGGCGCGAGTTCCGCCGCCAGCCATGGTCCGGTGATAGAGTCTGCATCGGAACGCAGCTCAACCGGAGTACCCGCGGCAATCACGCGCCCCCCCTCGGCTCCTCCGCCCGGGCCGAGTTCCACCAACCGGTCACAGGCATTGAGCAGATCCACGTGGTGTTCAATCACGATGACGGCGTCTCCGCGCTCCACGAGACGACGCAGCACACCGTAGAGATGGCGCACATCGCTCTTGTGCAGCCCCGTGGTCGGCTCATCAAGAATCACCACGCTTTGGACGACACCACCGGCACGCAGGAGTTCAGTGGCAAGCTTGACGCGCTGCGCTTCGCCGGAGGAAAGCGTGGTGGAGCTCTGCCCGAGGCAAAGATAACCGAGACCTACATCGGCCAAGGTGCGCAAGGCGCGGGCGGCAGCGGGGACGTCCTTGAGCAGAGCCAAGGCCTCGTCCACTGTCATGGCGAGCACATCGGCAATGGAGTGGTTGCGGTAACGCACCTCGAGTACCTCCGGGCGATAGCGGCGCCCGTCGCACTCTTCGCAAGTCAGCCATAGGTCCGCGAGGAACTGCATGTCAACTTTCGTCGCACCGCGCCCATCACAGGCCGGGCAGCGCCCCTTGGTGGAGTTGAAGGAGAAGTGCGACGCGCGGTAACCCCGAATGCGCGCGTCGGGCGTACGCGCAAAGAGATCCCGCAGGGGATCGAGCAGCCCAACGGCGGTGGCCGGAACACTCGCAGGAGTCCGGCCGATTGGGCTGGCATCCACGACGACCAAGCGCAGGCCGTCGCCGCCCTTGATCGACTTCCAGCGGCCTGCGGGACGCTCACCACGCAGTGCTGGCACAAGGCAGTCCAGGACGAGCGTACTCTTGCCCGATCCCGAGGGGCCGCAAACCCCCGTCAGTTGACCGAATTGAGCCCCGAATTCGACGCCCTTTAGATTGTGCTCCTTGGCGCCAGTGAGCAGCACTCCACCGCCGCGCCGGGATTCCACTGGGCCAATGTTAGGGGCAGCGTTCGGGCCAGCCTGCGCCCCTACCCAGCCCTCGAGGCGCAGCTCGCCACGCAGGGCTTGCCCGGTCAATGACTCCTTGGTTCCTTCGATCTCAGCGGGCGTTCCCGCCGCCACTACCGTTCCACCCAGGCGACCGGCGCCGGGCCCCATGTCTACGATATAGTCAGCCCTGCGCATCAGGCTCTCGTCATGTTCGACAACCAAGACGGTATTGCCGCCGTCACGCAATTCCAAGAGTGCGTCGGTCAAGCGATCAACATCGCCGGGATGTAGCCCCACGGTCGGTTCATCGAGCACGTAGCAAACACCCACGAGCTGCGAACCCAAACTGGCGGAGAGCCGCACTCGCCGGGCTTCCCCGCCGGAAAGAGTGGACATCGCGCGGTCCAGGGTCAGGTACCCGAGCCCAACTTTCTCGAGCAAACTCAAGCGTGACTCCAGCTCCTCCACCACGGGTTCGACGGCCTCGCTACGTCCTGCGGGGAGCTTGAGCGCGGAGACCCAAGCGCGAGCTTGATCCACCGCCAGAGACAGCACCTCGGGCAGCCGCTTGCGCGCAACAGTCACCGCACGGGGTCCCGGCGCAAGGCGTTCTCCTTCGCAACCGGGACAGGTGCGCTCAGACATGGACTTCTCCAGGATCGCGCACCATTCAGGATCCTCGGACTTCGCGTGCCAAGCGTCAACGTGCCCACAGAGCCCCGGCCACTCGGCCTTGAAGCTATCGTGCATCTCGAAGGTCTTGCCTTCCTTGTTGATCTCCACGGCGTAGTTGGCGCGCGCTCCCTTGCCAAAGAGCAAGAGACCCTGCTGCGCCGGCGTGAAAGAACCAAAGGCCCGACGCAGGTCGATCTTGTGCTCTGTCGCAACGGCCCGCAGAAGGTGTTCGTAGTAGCCTTTGCCCTTAGTCAAGTAGCGCCCGAGCTTGCTGGTAATCGCCGTGGGCGCACCGCTCGATGTCGCCACCAGGGGGTGCCCCGGCGAGTCAATCAACAGCTCAGGATCGCAGGTCCAAAGCAGGCCCAAGCCCACGCAACGCGGGCAGGCCCCAACGTGCGCGTTGAAGGAGAAGTGCCGCGGCTCCAGCTCTTCCACCAGGTGGAAGCCGCACTCGGTACAGGCACCGTGGGTGGAGTACTCCGCGCGTTGTCCGCCCCCACCCTTCTTGCGCTCCACGAAGCTGACGCGACCCTGGGCTATGCCAGCTGCGCTTTCGATGGCCTCGGCAATGCGAGCGCGGTCGGATTTCGATAGGGCCAAGCGATCGATAACGAGATCGACGCGTTCAACCTCCTTGGACACCTCGACTTCACCATCCAAGCGCAGCTCGGTGCCATCCACGAGAACACGCACGTAGCCCGCACCTCGCCAGTGCTCCAGGTGCTTTTTCACGAGTTCGGCGGCGTCGTCGGCCGTAGTGGACACGCCGCTTCCAAAGACAGGCGCGACCAACCAACCGGTCTCACCCTCATGCCCCGAGAGAAGCTTGCGGGTCAGTTTTCCGGGGTCGCAGCGCTCAAGCTTCTGACCGTGGGCCGGACAACGGCGCACTCCTGCCCGCGAGAACAAGACGCGCATGTGATCGTGCAGCTCCGTGGTCGTCGCGATGGTCGAACGCGGGTGCCCCATGGAGGTACGCGCCTCCACGGCCACACTGGGACCGAGGCCATCGATGCGCTCAACCGGGGGGCGATCTTTGCTGCTGAGGAACTGGCGCGCGTAGGTCGAAAGGGACTCGACAAAGCGCTGACGACCTGCCGCGTGGATTGTATCCAGGGCTAGGGAGCTCTTGCCCGATCCACTGGGCCCCGTCACGACCGTCATCGACTCCCGCGGAATCGAGACCGTGATGTTCTTGAGGTTGTGAGTCTTCGCCCCCACCACAACAAGCTTGTCCTGGGGAGCGGAACGCAGTTCTTCGGGCAGTCCCGTGGCCACCAAATGATCCACACGGGCCTTGCGTTCGCGCGCCAGGGCAACCCCTGTGTGCGATGCCTTATGGGCCTCGATGTCTTCTGGCGTTCCAGTCGCGACAACTGTTCCTCCGCCCTCGCCTGCCTCCGGGCCAAGGTCGACCACGTAATCTGCGGCGCGCACAACATCGAGGTCGTGTTCGATCACCAGTACAGTGTTGTTCTGATCCACTAGCGATTGCAACGCACCGACCAAGCGCTGCACGTCAGCCTGGTGCAACCCCGTCGTCGGCTCATCCAGCAGGTATAACGTGTGCTTGCGGGAACGCTTCTGCAGGTGTTTGGCGAGCTTGACCCGCTGGGCCTCACCACCGGAGATCGTCGTCGAGGGCTGCCCCAGGGTGAGATAGCCCACGCCAACCTCCACCAGAGCATCCAGGGGCCGCGCAATCTTGGGGTGATCGCGGAAGAGGTCAGCCGCCTCTTCGATCGTCAGCGCCAGGACGTCCGCGATCGAACGCTCACGGTAGGTGACATCTAAGGTCTCCGGTTGGAAACGGTGTCCGCCGCAGTCCTCGCAGGGAACGGTGACCGGAGCCAAGAACTGCAACTCAACCAACGTCGATCCCGCACCCTGGCAGGCTTCGCAGCGCCCCCCTGCCACGTTGAAGGAGAATCGCCCGGGCAGCCAGCCACGCACGCGTGCCTCCGGCAGACTCGAGAACAGGTCTCGGATAGGCGTAAAGGCCCCAGCGTAGGTCGCGGGATTGGAGCGCGGCGTGCGTCCAATGGGAGAAGCGTCCACGACCACCAACTCATCCACGCACTCCATTCCGTCGATGCCGTCGTGCTCCACCGGAGCCGGTGCCTCGCGCCCCAGGTGTCTCGTGACCGCGCGCGCCAGGGTGTGATTAACAACCGTTGATTTGCCCGAACCGCTGACGCCAGTCACCGCGGTCAAGGTCCCCAGGGGAATGGAAACGTCCACGCCCTTGAGGTTAAATCCCCTGGCTCCACGAATGACTAAGGAGTCGCCATTGCCCGTACGTCGTGTCTCGGGGGCAGGCATCTCCAGTTCACCGCGCAGCAGTTGCCCCGTGGGGGAATCGCCCTTGGCGACTTCCGAGGGCGGACCCTGGGCAACGACCTTGCCACCGTGGCGCCCGGCGCCAGGACCGATGTCGATCAACCAATCCGCCTGGCGCAGAGTGGCTTCGTCGTGCTCGACAACGACGACGGTGTTGCCGCCATCACGCAGTGCCTGTAGTGCGCGAAAAAGGCGACCGTGGTCGCGGGCGTGAAGACCAATGGAGGGCTCGTCTAGGACGTAGAGCACTCCTTGCAATCCGGCGCCGAGTTGCGCCGCTAGCCGAATGCGCTGGGCCTCACCACCGGAAAGGGTGTCCGCCGCCCGATCCATACTCAGGTAGGTCAAGCCAACCTCCCGCAGGAACCCAAGGCGTCTGTGGATTTCCTGTAGTAACGATTCGGCTATGCGTGCTGCACGCTTCTCCGGCTTCAACCGATCCAGGAGCGCTCCCAGGTCGCCAACGGGCGTGCTGGCCAACTGACCGAATGTCGCGTCACCGAAGGTCACCGCACTTGCGAAGCGGTTTAGGCGCGAGCCTTCACAATCGGGGCAGACTTCGTCCTCGAGGAAGCGCTCCACGTACTTCTTGCGCTGGCCCTTGCGCCAGGCGCGTTCCAGGGCCGGCATGACACCACCAAAGCGTCGCTGCCAGGCCACCGAGCCCCGGTGCCGTTTGCCACCCCACTTCATCTCGTCGTGGAAGCGCTCCGCCCCTGCGCCATAGAGAATCACCCGTTTTGCCGGACCAGAAAGGTCTTTCCAGGGGGTGTCCAAATCAAAGCCGCGCGACTCCCCCATGCGCTCAAGGAAGTCAAAGTCCACGCGGGGAAAGAGCAAGGCTCCACCACTCGCGCGTGTGACCCCGAGGCAACCCTCACGAATCGACAGAGAAGTGTCGGCGATCAACAGGCGCACACTCGGGCGGCGTAGGTGACCTAGCCCCGCGCAGGGTTCACAGGCACCGTGGGGCGAGTTGAAAGAGAACAGACGCGGCTCCAGGGGCGGCGCCTCCAGTGAGCAGACGGGGCAGGTACGAGAGGTCGAGTAGCGGACCTCCTCTTCGCCGCCCACGACGATCAAGTCGCCAGCACCCAATTCCAGAGCGGAGTCGATCGCTTCACGCAGGCGCGAGACGTTTTCCGTCGCGCCCTTCAAGCGGTCGACCACGACCTCGATGCTGTGGCGCTTGTAGCGCGCTAACTCTGGCACGTCTTCGATGCGCAACACCTCGCCGTTCACACGGGCACGCACGTAGCCCTTGCGCGAAAGCTCCTCAAAAAGCGCCTTGTGCTGCCCTTTGCGATCACGGATCAGGGGCGCCAACAGGTGCAGCTTGTCGTCTCCGAAGGTCTCGAGCACGCGCTGAACCACCGCCTCGGGCGTCTGGGCTTCGAGAGGCTCGCCGTGGTCGGGGCAGCGAGCAACGCCTGCGCGGGCGAAGAGCACACGCATGTGGTCGATCACTTCGGTAATCGTGCCTACGGTGGAACGCGGGCCGCGCTGCACCGCCTTTTGATCCACCGCTATGGCCGGCGACAAGCCCTCCACATGGTCGACCTCTGGCTTCTCCATGCGACCTAAAAACTGGCGCGCGTAGGCCGAGAGTGTTTCCAGGAAGCGCCGTTGCCCCTCCCTGTAGAGAGTATCGAAGGCAAGTGAACTCTTGCCCGACCCCGAAACCCCCGTGACCGCGACAAGCTGTCCACGGGGAACGTCCACATCGATATTCTGCAGGTTGTTCTGCCGCGCACCGCGCACCCGAATTCGATCCACCACCACCTTACCGCCAGCGGAGGTCCCTTTCCAGCGCGCCGACTTAGGGCGTGCTGCGTCCTTGGTGCTCGACATCGAAAAGCAGCTCTCGGGGGTCGCTGAGGGACAGAAATCTTGGAGCGAGCGAGCTCGATCCGGTGGGCCCCAGGGAGCCTTATGAGCCCTGGGTGTGATCCCCCATCGTATCAGCTCAGCCGGGGTCTCGGGAAGAACTGCTACCGCATTGGATATGGCCGTCGTCTAAGTCTAAATCCGGACAACCCGAGACATTCCCACAGGCCAATAGCGGATCCCTCACACCCCCCCTCTGGCAGCGCGAAAGCTGGCTTAGTGCAGCACGCGCCCTCGCATCGCAGCGTGAATCCCGGGTCCCGAAGCCACGATGTGGCCCCCGCGCAGCCATTCCTCGCCCCCATCAGCATCCGTGACCAAGCCTCCCGCCTCGCGCACCAGCAGCGCCCCCGCAGCCACATCGTGGGGCGAGAGATGCAGCTCCCAATAGCCATCCAAGCGACCCGCGGCCACATAGGCCAAATCGATAGCTGCCGATCCCAGGCGCCTCAGGCCTCGGACGTCATAGAAAAAGCGGCCAAGATTGGCGAGGTTGTCGTGCTCGAGCTCGTTTCGCCGGTAGGGAAAGCCCGTGGCCAAAATCGAATCCCCCAGGGTCGCCGCCGTCGAGACATGAATCGGCTCCCCATTAAGGAAAGCGCCGCCACCCCGAATGGCCGTAAAAGTCTCGTTGAGGCGTGGCGCATGGACCACCGCCACCTCCGGCTGCCCGTCCACAAAGAGCCCCATGGAGACGGCGAAGACCGGCAGTTCATGGACGAAGTTGATGGTTCCGTCCAGTGGATCCAGGAACCAGCGCGGCCCGTCGCCTGGGGCGTCCATCACCTCTTCCTCAGCCTCGATGGCGTGGTCCGGGAAAGCAGCGCGCAGGCGCTGCACCAGGAGACGCTCGCTGGCCACATCGGCCACCGTTACGAGGTCGCGGGCAGCGCTCTTGCTCTTGATGCGCGTGCCAGCAAGGTTTCCAAGGGCCCCCATGAGAATCTCCCCGGCCTCCCGTGCGGCGGCCACGGCCACCTCCAGGATCGCTGCGTTGTCGGTTGCCTTGTCCATAGCCAATCAACTCCTACCGGAGCTTCGTGAAGTTAGCCTCTACGAGATAAACACACAGTTCATCCATCATCGGTTTTAGGACACTTCGATTGAGTCCCTGAACCGCCGGCGGGTATTCGATCAAGAAGGAGAAAGCCAACTCGCGGCCATCCAGGGTGCGGATAATGCCGGAGAGCGCGCTGGTTCCTCGGATCCACCCGGATTTCCCCATCACGCGGCCGACCGCGCTTGTCCCACGCATGCGTGACTCAAGGGTTCCGATTGAGCCGGCCACGGCAAGGGAATCCAGGAAGCACTCGCGAGCTTCGGGGCCAAGCCGCATAGCACCCGCCAGAAGACCGGTAACTTGGGCAGGCGCAATCGCGTTGTCGAAGGAGAGGCCGGAACCGTCCACCTGGTGTAGGCCTTCCACAGAAACGCCCAACTGCTCCAACGCGCTGCGCGTCGCCTCCTGTCCTCCACTGCGCGTTCCGCCTTGGCCAACGGCGTGCCCCATGGCCAGGAAGAGTTGATCTGCAACGCCATTGCGTGATTCGGCGTTGATCGGATAGAGCGTCGCCGCGACCGAGGAGCGTATCGCAGCGATGCGCTTGCCGATGGGAGTGTTGCGCTCGCGCACGATGCTTCCCTCAAGCGTCACGCCTTCCTGGCCCAGGGCCCAGGCGAAGATAGTCCCAAAGTGCAGCACCGGATCCTCGTGGGAAAACTCGGCCCCAAAAGGCTTGGTTCCCATGGCTATATTGCCCTGGACCAACACGCGCCCCTGGCGTGCTTCTGCACCGATCGTAAGGGAGCCCTTGCGAATCGTCATGGGCCGAATGATCGAGCGCAGCCCGTGCGGAACCGGGTGCAGGTCAACGCGCGCTGCCTTGCCGACCTGGGTCGGACTGACCGTCGCGATCATCACGCCACCGTTAACACTAAAGCCTCCAGAAAGGGCGCAGTACTCCTGCCAATGCTGACTGGGATCCGGCCAGGCGGGGCCGGGCGCGGGTGTTTGAAAGGTGCCTTCGTCGAGGACCAGATCCCCGGCAATGACACGCACTCCGCTCTCGCGTACTTCACGGGCCGCACGCAGAAAGCGATCCTCAACTCGGGGATCCGAATCCCGATTCACGATCGGGTCGCCGCTGGCCCGCAGGATCAAGTCGCCCCCAAGACGACCATCGACGACCTCGCCGTTCGCTTCGCAGCTGGTCAGGAAGTCAGCCTCAGTTCCAAAGAGAACAAGGGCCGCTGCCGTGGTCACGAGCTTCAGGTTCGAAGCCGGCCTACGGGGCCGGTCGGCTCCAATAGCCGCCAGGATAATCCCGGTCTCCAGGTCCACCACCTGCAGGCCGAAGCCGATGTTCCCGCCGTTAGCTTTGCCCTTCGTTACCTGGTTCGCCTTGCTGAACCAGCGCCCAACGATAGCCCGCAGGGGCTCCGTCCAATGGCCGCTGAGGGGGCTCCGCTGGGCAGCTGCGCGCTGCTCCGCCGAGCGCTGCTGGACCGCTTCGAAATCGTCACCCGTGACCTCCAGAGCGCCATCCACCTGAGCGCCGCTTGCAATAGCTATGCCCCCACGCGCCCCCTCACCCGTGGCGGCGGAGGCATTCTCGCCACAGCTAGCTGAGCACAGAAGTACGCACAGGAGCACAGAAAGAAGCATGGGCAATCGAGTGCCCCAATGAATCCGAAATCGCGACATCATCTGTTGCGCGGAATCCCGGGGCGCTCGTCAGCGTTGGCAACAATCCAAGCCACGTGCAGGCAGAGCTTAGCGGTGTTCGCCACCTTCTCGATGTCTACGAGATCGAGTGAGTCACGGAAAGTGTGGTAGTCCTCGTTCAAGTTCTCTGAGACCGCCTCGAAGAAGAACAGCACGGGGACAAGTGCCTGGTGAAAAGAGTAGTGGTCGGAGCGCTGCCAAAGGTGCGCGGCTTGATCCGTCACAATCTTGCGGACGCCGCTGCCCTTGATCTTGTGGGCCTGGTCGAGAACCTCCTCGAGATCCGGGTTCTGGGCGGTCCCAAGGACAACAACTTCGTTTGACTCGCCGCGCCCAACCATATCCATATTGAACATGGCCGCGATGTTCTCCCGAGGCATCGGCGGATCTTTGGCAAAACTGCTACTCCCAAGCAAGCCGTCTTCTTCACCAGCAAAGAAGGCCACGACGATCGAGCGCCGCGGCGGGGCGCTGGCGAAGGCCTGGGCCACTTCGAGCATGGCGACTGTTCCGCTACCATTGTCGTCGGCACCAAAGGCGATGCGACCACGCGGATCAACACCGATGTGATCGTAGTGCGCGCCGACGATCACGACTTCTTGACGCAACTCCGGGTCCGTGCCCTCGAGGATCCCGGCTACGTTGTCAATGTCTAAGCGCTCCGTGTCGAACCCACTAGAAATAGTAATTTCCTGACCTTCTCCGCGGGCCTTTGTAGGTTTTCCGCTTTCGTCGCTACGAGCCGCTAAGGCCAGGACATCTTCCCCAAGGACCGCCGACGCAAGCTCGGGGGTCACCTCCAGGACGGGTGCTCGGAAGGCTCGTTTCCTACGCGGCCCGGCTTCTGTCGTACCCGGATTCCATTGGGCCCAGGTATACCGAAAGCCCATGGCCGGGGGCGCCAGAGGCTGACCGTCGGGGCCGAGCGTCGCAGTCGCGGGGGGCCTGCGCACCACCAGGATTCCGGCAACGTCCTTGCCGAGGAGTTCTTCGATCTTGCCGTAGACGTCCGCCGCCTCGGTCACTACATCGGGACCTTCGAAGAGCCGACGATGTCGCGGCTCGCCCTCGATGATGACGGCGATTTTCCCCTTCAGCTTCTTCTTGACGAGATCGTCGTAGCCCTTGCGATCAATGCCGAAACCTACGTAGATCGCCTGGCCTTGGGCCTCGCCAGTGCACCCGGGCAGGGGCACGAAATCGACTCCGAACTCGGGCCCCTTGGGCACCGCAGATTCATCGGCTGATGAGCCAAAGGCAGTGCTCATCTTGATCCAGCAGCGTGCTTCATCCGGGATCGACATGCGCCGCGAGAAGGGAACGCGAAAGCTCCCGTCCTTGCCCACTCCACGGAATCCATAGGAGTCGAGTTGCTCCTCAAGGTAAATGGCCGCTCGCTCCAGTCCTTCGCTAGGCGAGTCACGCCCTTCGAACTCCGCCGAAGCCAAGACCTGCAAGTGCCCCAGAACCTCGTCCTCCGTGATCGTGTCGCGAGCAGCCTTGAGGGCCACCTTGTCGACCTTGTCCCCAGCTTTGGCAGAGCCTCCGGAAGTGAGCCCGTGGGAAACCGGCATCAAAGCGACCCCACCAACCACGCAGGCCAGCAAGATCAATAACGCCGAAACCGGCACCCGCCCCCGTCGCAGGGACGCGGGCTTCATCAGTGAACTTTCCATGGCAACAGGATGCCGGATTCGAAGCTCGGATGCACCGCGCCGTCCCGTGTGAGTTTGATGAAGCCAGGGATCAGCGCGGGCTTGGGGGCCCGCCGACGACTCAGGCGGCTGGTTGGTGGAACAACGGCGGAGGCCTAGTCCGCGGAATCCCTGGGGGAAATCGTGTCGCTCCTCCCCCGCCGAGATGACCCCCGCGTGGGCGTCCTCCACGCGCTACGGGGCGGTGACCATCGCAGTGGACGCCGCGGCCAAACCTGCCTCGAACACGAGGCTCATTGGCACAGCGTCCTCCGAAAGGGACCGCCACTGCCTCCAACGCCGTGGAGGTCCGTTTGAGCCGGAGCAAATAGAACGAAGCAGCGACACGGATTCTGGCGAGTAATTGGCCCCACATTCCACCCTTCGGTCGCCGGCTCTTCGCAGCCCGCCCTCGGAACTCAAGCAACACGCACGGCGGCAAGGGAGTCGACCTGGTCGCTGTCACGGATCGGTTCGCCCATCCGATTCGGGGAAAGGTGATCGCCTGGCATGGGAACTTCGACGCCTGGGAGTCATTCTTCACGTGTGTAGCTCCTCGACTGGAGGGGTCATCCGACGTGTCCGAGAGGGCACAGGTGAATTGACTTTTGAAGGTGACGCTCAGCCCCGCACGAGAGTTTCACTCCCTTTGGGTGGAGGCTCTGGCAGGGTCTGTCGGGCAGCTTGAACCCTGTCAGTCAGGATCACTGCCCCTTCGGGGCTAAATCCCACCAACCGCAGGATCGTTCCGATTCGCGACCCGCAGCAGTCCAGCTTGCAGCCTGCGAGGTTTTGAAGGATTCGCGTGAACCCAGGACTGCCTGCGTTGCACTACCTGGGTCCATGAGCATTGAATCCCAAGGCGACGACCTCCGTCGCGCAGCCAGCGAGTTGCTTTGCCTGCGCTGTCAGGGCGGC
>JBLIMI010000030.1:0-13480 GCA_047638655.1 Minisyncoccia bacterium
CAGGCCCTGCAAAGGGCCGAGGCTGGGGCGGAAGCGAAGGGCCAGTTCATGGCCACAATGAGTCACGAGATTCGAACCCCGATGAACGCGATCATTGCGTTGGGCGAGTTGTTGGGAGAAACGGACCTGGACGAAGAACAGCACGACCTCGTGAAGACCATTGGAAGCAGCAGCCTGTCCTTGCTCTCCATCATCAATGACATCCTGGACTTCTCGAAGTCGGAATCGGGCAGTCTGGAGGTGGAATCCGTTGAGGTCGATCTTCGCGAATTGGTGGAGGACGTGGGCCAGATGATGGCTCCGCAGGCCGTTGCCAAGGGCAATGAATTGATCATCAAACTCGACTGGGAGAAGGAGTTCAAGATCACCAGTGATCCGACGCGCTTGCGGCAGGTGCTGATCAATCTGACAAGCAATGCAATCAAGTTCACGGATGGGGGTGAGGTCGAGATCAGTGCGGCAGTTGAGCAATTCTCGGATGGAACCGATCGCCTCATCCTTGCCGTGCGGGACACGGGCGTCGGGATTCCTCCCGAGGCCCACGCTAGGGTCTTCGAGAGCTTTAGTCAGGCGGACAGCTCAACGACCAGGCAGTTTGGTGGTACAGGCTTGGGCCTCGCGATTTGCAAGAATCTGGCCCAGGCGTTCGGCGGTGAAATAGGACTCGAGAGCAAGATGGGAGAAGGCAGTCGGTTTTGGTTTGAGATTCCTACCAAGGCCGAATTGATCACGAGTAGCGACAGGGATCTATCCCTGAAAGGGAAATCGGTCTTGCTGGTGGAAGGGCACGCCGGGCAACGTGCGAGAACGGAAACAATCTTCCAGTCGCTTGGCGCCGAGGTTCACGGCTACGCGAGTGCAGAGCTCGCGGTTGCAGCTCTCGATGGCCCACCCCATGGCGGCTGCGACTTGGCCATCTTCGAGTACAAGGTGGAAGGAAGTCGATGGTCTGAAGTCGTCGCGACTCTGCGAGCGCGGCCAGGCTGGGAGAGAACACCACTCTTGATCTTGAATGACCCGGGCCAAGACTTCCAAAGTACCGGGCTCTCGGAGTTGGATCATTGCGTCGCTTCCACCAAACCCCTGCGCGTCGCCGCCGTTGGGATTGCCCTGAGAGCCCTGTTCACCAAAGCTGCGGGTGAGCCTACCCTGGCCGCAGATGCCAAAGTAGAGGCTCCAAGCACGCCGAAGAAAAAAACCGCGGCCACCCAGTTCGGACTTCATGTGCTCCTCGTGGAAGACAATCCGATCAATCGCAAGGTGGCTGGCAAGCTTCTGCAGCGAATCGGCTGTACCTGGGATGTGGCCGAAAATGGTGAGCGTGCCGTCCAAGCGGCCCTTTCAGGCGATCACTACGATTTGATTCTGATGGATCTAATGATGCCCGTGATGGGGGGCATCGATGCAGCCAAAGAGATTCGGAAGCGAGAGGATCCTGAGAATCCACACACGATCATCGCTATGACAGCCAATGCCATGCAAGGGGACCGGGAAGTGTGTATGGAGGCTGGCATGAACGACTACCTGGCCAAGCCGGTGCGAATCGTCAAGCTTGACGAGATGTTCAACCGCTGGAGTCCGTCGAGAGAAGACAACTAGCCCCAAGTATCGGGATCAAGCCTTGAAGCTGGCGTGCCCCTGGCCCTGGAAGCTCGTTAGGATGTTCGAGCCCATGATCATCAAGAAAACTACCTTCCTCCTCTCCCTGAGATTTTGCGTCGGCGGACTCGGGATGCTTGCCGTTTCTTGCTCGCCATCCAGTGTGAACGATCCGCAGCGTCCCGTTGTGGTGCTTGTAACCATGGACACGACTCGGGCGGACTACTTGGGGTGCTACGGCTCCGAGGTTCCCGAAATCAGCCCACGACTGGATGCCTTGGCCGCCGAGGGAGCGCTCTTTCGCCACTCGATCAGTCAGGCTGCGGTGACGCCAGTTTCGCACGCATCGATCCTAACGGGTCTGTACCCGTACAATCACGGATTGCGGGTCATGCACGGGACCACGCAGAACCGGCTCAAGGATGAGCAGGTCACGCTGTCCGAAATCCTTGGAGAAGAAGGGTATGACACGGGAGCTTTTGTCAGTGCCTTCCCGGTGACCACCTACTTTGGCTTCGCCCAAGGGTTCGATCACTTCGATGCGGAATTTACTCCAACTGGAAGTGAAGGTGAACAGATTCTCAATGGGATGGTGAACACGGGCAGCGTTCAACGCCACGCGGGAGAGACGACGGCCCGTGCCCTGGAATGGATGGACAGCCGCAAGCGACCCTTCTTCATCTGGTTGCACTACTTTGACCCCCATGATGAACACGTGGTGCCGCCCTCTGGAGTTCCCGACGAGGTGAAACGAATCGCTGACGATCGTGACCGAAGGCGGGCGCTCTATCGGCACGAGATCACCTACATGGATGGGCAGCTTGGACTTGTGTTTGACAAGCTCAAGACGATGGGTTTGTGGGACAACTCTGTCATCGTCGTTACTTCCGACCACGGAGAGGGCTTGGGAGATCACGACTGGTGGACTCACGGCATTCTCTACCAGGAACAAGTACGCGTGCCTTTGGTTGTCCGGGGGCCAGGGCTAGCTCCCGGGCAAATCATTGAACCCGTGGTACGCAGCATCGACATCGTGCCGACGATTGCCGAGCTCGTTGGACTGGGAGCGGGGGACCTCCCGAACATGGATGGCAAGAGTCTTGTTCCGCTGATGGATGGGCGCAGTGAAGACCTTGGACTCGTCGCCTACACTGATTCTGTCAACACGCTTGTCTATCGTGTTTCACCGGACATCTCGGACAACAAGAATGACTTGTTTTTCGCTCTCGTGATTGACAACCAGTGGAAGTACATCCACCACCTCAAGCATCCTTACAAGAACGAACTCTATGACCTGGTTGCTGATCCGGCAGAGCTGAACAATCTCTCCACAGAACGGGTCGACATCATGGAGCGCGCGCGCAAGCAGCTCCAGGCGATCGAGTTCATGCCCATGGAGCAACTCGAGATCGGGGGCATGCCCGCCAAGGTCAAGGCTCAACTAGAAGCGCTCGGGTATCTTGGCGAGGTAAAAGCAAAGCCTGAAGACGACTCCAAGGATGACTGATCGGGGACCCCTTTGGCTCTTCTGGGTGATCGCCCTGATCGCCTGCGGAGTGGCAGCCAGCGCCCGGCTTTCCTATGACGTGAATCGGTCGCAGGACCCCCGCAGCGGTGAGTGGGTGAGTCTGGAACCCGATAGCTTCTACCACATGCGTCGCGCGCAGCGCTTCCTGCTGGAAGATGGCGCAGTTGCCGGTAGCGATGCGCTGCTGGACTTTCCCGATGGTGCGGAGATTCCCTGGCCTCCCTACTACACGGTGCTGCTGGGCACGATCGCCGGAGCCGTGGGGGTAGATCTTGACGTCGATGGAGGGTGGCTTGAGCTTGAGCGACTGGTGGCGACCGTGCCACTCGTCTTTGGTTGCCTGACTGTCTTGCTTGCGGCTTGGGCCGCTCGACGAATCTCCGGCAACCTCGCCGCAGCCGTAGCGGCCATGGCCACCGCACTTGCACTCGGACCGGTGACCTACGCGGGAATCGGTAATGGCGACCACCATGCGTTTGTGTCCTTTCTCCACGTGGCAGTGCTCCTTGCCTTGACGCTTGTGCTTCAAACGGGTGCCCTCGAACGTCCGCGGCCTGCTCTCCTAGCGGGGGCTGCACTCGGGGTGGTGATTGGACTAGGACTCGGAAGTTGGGTCGCGTTCATGGCCTACCTGATCGAGGTGGAACTCGTGCTTGCGGTGCTCCTCTTCCAGCAGCGCAAGCGCCCTCTGATCGGTCTTCGGTACTTCGGGGCAGCACTTCATGTTGCGGCCCTCGTGACTTTGCTACCCGCTGTGATGCAGAGTCCATGGCAGGCTGTGGAACCCTGGAGCGTGGTCAACCTATCTCTCTTTCATCCGTTCTTCCTCTTGGTTGGCACTTGTGTGTTCCTGCCCTTGTTTGCACCTGCCGTGGAGCGGCGCCTGGTCCGAACCTACCCCTGGTTTGTCGGTGTAGCGCTGGCAATTCTCTTCGGTAGTTTGCTGTGGACGGGCTTAGGCCCCGGTACTGGCTTGCAGTCGGCGTTCTCCTGGGCATCCCGGGAAGACCAATTCATGGCATCGATTCATGAATCAAGCTCGGTGTTTGATGACCTAGGCGTTGGCTTGAGGCAGTTGCTTTTGTCCACAGGACACTTGCTTTGGCTCGCTCCGTTGGCGCTTGGGCTGTGCCTGTTCTCACTTTGGAGAGGGAGCAATCAGCTTCTTCCCTGGTGCGTTGCTTTGCCCTTGCTCCTTGTCCAGGCCCTCTTTCAATTGCGTTTTGCCGAAGCCTTGGTGGCTCCGGCGAGTGTGGTCGTGGGCTGTGGGATCGCCGCTTGCCACACTCGCTTCTTGAGTGACAAGAAGGGGCTGCGGTTTGTGGTCCCCTTCCTGGGGCTGCTGATTGGAACAGCCATTCAACAACCAGGCGTGCTGGAAATGGTTCGCTACACCGAACACTCAGCTGGATTTGCGGAGGCCACCGAATTTCAGCAGCGTCATGGTGCAGAACGGCGCATGGGGGAGTGGCTACGGGAGCGGCCAATGGAGGAAGGGAGAGAGGCCGTCCTAGCGAGTTGGGGTGCTGGACACATGATTGAGTGGGTGGCCCAGAGGCCCACTATCGCTACTAACTTTGGAAGCTACCTCGGCGAGGAAAGCTATTCCTTTGGCCCCAGAGTCTTCATGTGCGAAGACGACGCGGCGCTCGAACGGCTGCTTGCTGAGCGGCAGATTGGCTACCTACTGCTGGGTTCTCGACAAACGGAGATGTTGCCAGACTTGATCGCCCGTGCAGAGATTTTGGTTCCTGAGCAGTACCTTGTGGGTTTGAAGAAGGGCTGGAAGGGCGGACTGCGACCCCGTTGGTTCCACACGACCCTAGCGCGCCTCTTGCTTGCTGGGTCAGAGACTTCGGGCGGGCAGCAGCAAGAGTCGCGCGCGCCATTCGGTTTCTTGCGGCTCGTGCATGTGGCACCGGAGATGGATCCAGAGCCAGCCTTGAGAGGGGTCGTGTCACGCTCGGCACGCGGATGGATTTGGGAGCGCGTGCCAGGCGCACGCCTGTCGTTTCACGGAACCGCAGGATCGAACATCGGAGTGCGATTTGCGGTTCGTTACGAGGGAAGCCAACTCCGTTTGGACTTCGAGATGCACGGTGTGATCGGTGAAGAGGGCCGCGGCGAGTTGCGAGTTCCCTACACGACGAGTGGCGAGAATGGATCGGGGCGAGTGCTTCCCGGCGCGGTGTATTGGATTGGAGTGGGGGATCGCAGGCTTGTGATCCCGGCGGATGCCGTGCTCCAAGGCAGCACAGTCGATCTGCGCTAGTTCTCGGGAGGCAGAGGCGGGTTGGGTCTCCCAAAAGAGGGACGCTGCCGACCGATAAACACACCTATGGCTCTTCAGTGCTAGAGATCCTTTGACGATAAGGGGATCACGACAGAGTCCCCCTTCAGAGAGCCCAATGAGCATCGCCACTATTTCCCCGACAGGGGTTGAACGTACATTCGAAGCCAGCGAAATCATCGTTAGCAAGACAGACACAAGCGGAGTCATCACCTACGCGAACGAACTCTTCTTGAGCGTCGCTGGCTACACCGAGAGTGAGGTTGTGGGGATGCCCCACAACCTGATCCGTCATCCGGACATGCCTCGTTGCGTTTTCCAACTGCTGTGGGACTCGCTCAAAAGCGGTAATGAATTGTTCGCCTACGTGATCAACCTCTGCAAGAACGGAGATCACTACTGGGTGTATGCCCACGTGACTCCGACCAGAAACGCGCAGGGCGAGATCACTGGTTATCACTCCAGCCGCAGGCTTCCGAAGAAGAGCGCCGTCGACAAGGTACGGCCGCTCTACGCACAGCTACGCGCCGAAGAGCAATCCAACGGTGGAGGAGCCGGTGGGATGAGAGCGGCAGCCGAGAAGCTGAAGGCCGTTCTCGGAGAAGTGGGAATGGAGTACGACGAATTTGTCTTCTCACTCTAGTCGCTCTTTAACAGAACCAAGCAAGGATCAGTCGATGCAAAAGACAAACGAAGACAACGAACTAACTCGAGTCAAGGCGGAGCTCGCCACGTACCACTCCTACGTCAAGAAGGCGTTGGCAGTGATGAATGGCTCTGCTGAAGGAAACCTAGAGTCCCGGGTGATGGACATTGAAGCAGGGGGGGAACTTGGGGATCTGATGCACTCCATCAACAAGACACTGGATTTGACGGACGCTTACGTCCGTGAGGCTGGAGCCTCACTGTCTGCCGCCGGGGAGGGCAAGTTCTTTAGGAAGGTACTGGTGCGAGGTATGAAGGGCTGCTTCGGTCAAAGTGCCGGAGTGATCAACTCTTCAACGGACTCCATGGCGGATACTCAGTTAGCGCTAGAGGAAGCGAGCAAGCGCCGCATGCAAATGGCGGATAGCTTCGACCAGGTCATCAGCCGTGTGGTGCAGTCGATCTCTTCTGCCTCAACAGAGATGCATACAACGGCCAACGGCCTGTCCGAGAATGCGAGATCGACAGTGGAGCTAACCCAGACGTTGCTGGTGGATTCTTCGGAGACGCAGGAGTCGATTTCCTGTATTGCGGCCATGACCGAGCAATTCTCCGCATCGGTGAGCGAAATTAGCCGTCAGGTCGCGTCGTCAGCGGACTTCACTTCTGCAGCGGTCAAGGAGGCAGATGGAACCAACGCTACCGTTCAGTCCCTGGCTGAGGCCTCAGAGAAAATCAGCGACGTGTTGGTGATGATCCGGACTGTCGCAGAGCAGACAAACCTCTTGGCCTTGAACGCGACCATCGAAGCCGCTCGTGCTGGCGAGGCTGGTAAGGGATTTGCAGTGGTGGCTTCAGAGGTGAAGATTCTCTCTAACCAGACCAACACGGCTACAGCCGAGATCGACGGTCAGGTGCAGGGCATTCAGGAAGCGACTGGAAGAGTTGTGGTGGCCATCGAAAACATTGGGAAAACGATTGGGGAGCTCTCAGGGGTTTCCCAGACCATCGCCAGTTCGGTGGAGGAGCAGTCTGCTGCCACTGTGAGCATGAGTGACAATGCCCAGGACGCGGCGCGCGGAGCAGAGAGTCTGTCCAACCACATCGGCGTGGTTGCAGATCAAGCCCAACAGACCGAGCAGGCATCAGGGGACCTCGTGCAAGCGGCGCAGGAACTCTCCAAGTTGTCCGAACAACTCTCGATCGAGGCGGACCAATTCGTCTCTGAAATTCGAGTCGGGTAGACTAACGGGCGGCACACAAGGTGCCGTCCAATGCTTCTATCCCTGCATACTGACAATGAGCTTGATCAACTGGATTTTCGACATTTACCAACACAGCAAGATCGACGATGCCCGCCAGGAGACTGCCGCCTTGCGATCAGAATTGTCTTCCATCCGCCAGCAGGGAGGCGGTGTGAACAGCGACCGGCTCGAGGACGCGATGGGCACGCTTGCGCTCGCGACCAAGACCATGCAACGGATGATGGTCGAGAAGGGGATTTGCAGTCAGAGCGAGTTCTCGGCCCTGCTCACTCAAGTGGACAAGGAAGATGGCCGTCACGATGGGAAGGCGCCTATTTGATTTCGTGACTCAGGGCGTCTCACTCCGTCACTGCTCTATCAGCAACTTGGCAATGGCCAGGCTCGAAGTCGCGGCGGGGGAGGGGGCGTTTAGCAAGTGCACGACGTTTCCAGACCGGTGCACGACGAAATCGTCCACGAGCTTCCCACTTCGGTCGAGGGCTTGAGCGCGGACTCCTGCTGGGGCGGGCTCCAACCAGTCGGCTTTGACACCTGGTAGGAGTCTGGCGAGCTCCTTGGCCATGGCCGGCTTCGAGATGGAGCGCCAGTACTCGCCGGCGGCTGTGCGCATCTGGCGTGAGGCGAGGCGCCAGGTCCCCGGCCAGCTCACCAGGTCCACAAAGTCCCGCGCATTGAACCCCGTGCGTGAGTACCCTTCTCGCGCGAGAGTGGGCAACGCGTTGGGACCGCAATCGACTGCACCACCTATGCGCCGGGTGAAGTGCACCCCGAGGAACGGGAAGCGTGGATCGGCCACGGGGTAGATGAGTCCGCGAACTTGGTCGCAATGGGGAGCTTTCATTCGCAGGTACTCACCGAGGAACGGGACGACGCGCACTTTGGTTTCACAGCCGGAGGCTTCTGCGAGTCGATCTGCTTGCAGTCCGGCGCAGGTGACGACGCGCCGCGCGCGCAATGGAGAGGCGCCACCGTTGAATTCAATCCAGACCGAACCGCTCTCCTCTCGGATACATCGAACTCGGGAATCCGTGCGCAATTCCCCACCGAGCGCTTGGAAGCAATCGAGATAACTGCTCGCGACTTGCTTGTAGTCCACAATGCCCGTCTCTGGAACGTGTAGCGCAGCCAGGCCCCTTGCTGCTGGTTCGACATCCGCGATGGCTCGAGCGTTAAGCCGCCGAGTCTCAACCCCGTTGGCCGCAGCCCGATCTTGAAGGGCAGAAAGTCGAGGTAATTCGTCCTCGCGGGTGGCGATGATGAGCTTTCCACAGCGCTCGAAAGGAATGCCGAGCTCTTGGCAGTGTTCTTCCAGGAGCGCCTTGCCCTCACGGCAAAGCGCGGCTTTTGCGCTCCCGGGTCTGTACACGAGTCCCGAGTGCATGACACCAGAGTTGTGTCCGCTTTGATGTTGGGCGATCTGCGGCTCCTTCTCAAGCAGGATGGCGGAGTGGCCAGGAAAGCGCTTCAGGTATTGAAAGGCGGTGGCTGCACCAACGATGCCTCCACCCACAACCACGAAATCCAACATGCGTACAAGCCTAGCGGACGATTCGGTCCTGGGGTAGCCCTCCGTAGAGATCGGGACAGTGCAGAGCAAGCGCATCATTGGTTGCCGTGGTATCGTGGCTTTGGTCCCTCGCGTTCAGCTAGCCTGATAGGCTCATGAATAGATCAGCCAAAGGTGAACTCCTTTCAGCGACATCCTTTGACTCACGCCATCTCAATTCTTGATGAAATTCGCGCTGGCCGCTTCTTGCTCGACGGCGGCATGGGCACTTCGTTGCTTGGGCTTGATGGTCTGAAGATGGAACGGATCGCCCTCGCCGCGCTTGAGCATCCAGAGGCTGTTCGCTCTCTCCATCGCGGATTCTTGGAGTCGGGAAGCCGCTGCATTCAAACGGCCACCTTCGGATCGGGGCCGATTGCGCTGCGCGCGAAGGGCCTGGGCGTCAGCCCGAGCGAGTGCAACCAGGCGGCAGCCGGCATCGCGCTCAAACTGGCCGAGTCAGTGGAGGGCGCATTTGTTGCCGGGTGCATCGGACCCGCCACCCCTTGGTGCGAGGAACGGCCGCACCCCTCGGACACGGAACTTCTGGACAACTACGGCGAGCAGGGTCGTGCCCTAGCGGAGAGCGGGGTGCACATGTTTGCGCTGGAGACGTTTGCCGACCTGAAGGAAACTGAGTTGGCGATTCAGGCTCTTCGCGGAATCGCCGACCTACCTATCAGCGCTTGTTTGACTTTTTCTAGGCGCGCAGAAGCTTTCGTCACCCTTTCGGGCGAGCCGATAGCAGACGGCC
Source organism: Minisyncoccia bacterium (assembly GCA_047638655.1). Lineage (GTDB taxonomy): Bacteria > Planctomycetota > UBA1135 > UBA1135 > JABACD01. The sequence continues at coordinate 9,628 of JBLIMI010000030.1, forward strand.
TGCTCCACCTCGCGGAGCAAGGTGCTGATCTGCTCGGAGTCAACTGCGGAGAGGGGAGCGCTGTCGCCCTCGAATTGGTTCGAGAACTTCATCGGACGGGCGCTGTCCCGCACGTGGTGAAGCCCAACGCTGGGCTTCCCCAGAAGCGGAATGGTCAATGGATCTATGGTCAAGATCCCGCTGACTTTGCCAGGGACATGCTAGCGGTGTTGGAGCTTGGGGTCTTGGCAGTGGGTGGCTGCTGCGGCGCTGACCACAAGTTCATCGAATCCCTTGCAGGGGCTATGAATTCCTGACCGTTCTACTTGCCGGGTTGCTTCACCGCGCTCAGCCGCGATGACGCAAGGGGGGCCATGCCCAATCGGTCCACTCGAGACTCTGTCGCACTCGGTTCGGCGCCAGCCGCATAGCCGAGGTCCGTGAGGTCATCACCCACCAGGGACTCCACGTCCGTAAACAAGTCTTGCACCGGAGTTCTCTGGCGAGAGCTCCACGCTGTGCGGACCTGATCCATTTCTTCCTCAAGTTGACGCCATGCTTTGCGCACTCGACGGTTGTCCAACGTGCGGATTGGACTCATCTCCTTGGGATCCGTCACCAAGTCGAAGTACTCGAGGCGAAGCAGTCGTGGTTCTGCTTGTTCCTCCGCCTGAACCCAGTAGCGAGTCAGTTTGTGAGTTGGCGTCCGTAAGGACTCCAGCAGGCCACGTCCCTGGCCAGCAACGGGGTCATTCATCGGCAAAGCCAATGAGGCCACGACGGCCCGGGACTCAAGAGGCTGGTTCTCCACGGCCGGGCGCAGGGACCGGCCGTAGATTTCCGTCCCTGCATCGACTTTGGCGTAGTCGAGGATGGTGGGAAGAATGTCGGAAAGGCTCACCTGTTCCTCACATGAATTTGGTGCTGTGCTCATGCCCCGCGGGGGGACCACGAGTAATGGGACTCGTAGAACCTCGTCATAGAGAGTGTGGCGATGTCCTCGTTCATCGTGCTCGAAGAACTCTTCGCCGTGATCGGCAGTGACGATGATCAAGGTGTTGTCCAACCGTCCGCGTGCCTCGAGTTCATCCAAGAGCTTGCCGATAGCGGCATCTGTCCAGGCGATTTCGCCCCGGTAGAGAGCGCGTACATGGTCAAGGTCGCGTTCACTGACTTGGCGAGCGGGACTCTTTGCTGGGTCGTAGATACGCTTGTTCTTCCAGTAGTCTTTTCCGTTTATGTCGCCTGCGTACTCCGGGTCAAACGCGGTGTCGAAGGGAGCCGGAGGGATGTAGTCGAAGTGTGGGTCAAACAGATGAGCAAAGAGGAAGACGGGGTCAGCGCTGCCCATTTGTTCCAGAGCTTGCTTTGCATTGCGAACCACATCGGGGGAGTTGATGTATTTGTCTGTGGGTAGCGAGCGCTTGAAGGACTTGCGACGACTTGCCAGGGAGCCATCCCCCTGCAGCGCTTGCTTCAGTGTCTCTTCCAGGTTGACACCACCCCTCATGGAGTTCTGATAAAGGTCAAAGCCGTCGCCGAAACCGTATTCGGCGGCCAGGTACCAGCAGGTGTAGAACCCAGCGGTGTTGTACCCCGCTTGTTTCAGGTAGCGCGGTAGGGTTGTAATCCTTGGGTCGAGGCGTTGGTCGCTCTCTTGCACCCCGTGCAGAACGGGGGGCATACCGGTGAACATCTGCAAGTGAGAGGGCAGGGTCCAACTCGTTCCGGAAATGGCCTGATTGAAAATGGTGCCGCGACTTGCAATTCTCGTCAGGTTGGGCGCCGTGTCCGCATCAATGAAAGTGAGGAAGTCGGAGCGGACACTGTCGAGAGAGATCAGTAGGACATCAGGAGCCGAGGGAGCCGGATCGTTGCATGCTGGGAAGCTGACCAGGCCGATCAGCCAGAGCATCGAGCGCAATGGCCAACAACGGTGAAGGGGTAGCACGATGGGGGATCTCACCTTGGTCTAGCTACCCTTGACCGGCGTGGGCCGCAGGTTGTCGTCGACGGCGACCATGGTCACAACCGCCACGGTCACCTGAGCCCAGGGACCAGCACCCATCGCGCGTTTGGCCCACACATCTACCTTGACTCGAATGGAGGTTCTGCCGACGCGCACCAGTTCCGTGTGGAATGAGACGACGTCGCCCACTTCCACGGGTGACTTGAACTCGACATTGTCGAAGGCGACGGTGACCACCGGTCTCTTCGTTTGAAGGCGTGCTTCTATGCCCGCCGCGAGGTCAATCTCGGCGAGAATGACGCCACCGAAGATCGTGCCGTGGGCGTTGGTGTCCCGAGGCATCATGGCTCTCCGGATCGAGGGAATGGTGCTCGGTGGGGTTGTTTGTGAGTCACTCATGGGAGTTCTGGGCCGTGGGGCCCTGCGAGGAACCTGCAGGAATCTTGAGACAGCTATCAAGATGGACCAATTGAGCACCCGATGTATCGCCTCGGCGTCCAATTCTCTGCTCTGGAAAGGGTTTTTCTTGGAAGCCCCCCCACTTTAATGACCATGACTCCTAGAACTCGCGGGCGATTCGCACGCCAAGTGCTGTTTCGTAGCTGTACTGAAACACGCCGACATAAGAGTGGGCTGACGATGGTGGAATTGATGATTTCCGTCGGCATCCTGACACTCTGTTGCGGAATGTTAGCGAGCACGTTGAGCTCTACGGGGATGCTTCGCCGCACGAATTTGGAGCGTGCCGTGGCTGTCGAGGCCGCGCGCGGCGTGATTGAGGACATGCACAATTGCGAGTACGGCATCGTCTTTGAGACTTTCAATGACGACCCTTTGGATGACCCAGGTGGCGCGGGCAGCGCACCGGGAAAACATTTCCAGGTCGAGGGGCTCGCTGCGGCTGCGCTCGACCTCGATGGCTTCGTCGGTGAAGTTGTCTTTCCAACGAATGCGTCTCCTTTGCTCGAGAGCGTCGTGGACGAGGGTCTGACCATGCCGCGGGACCTGAATGGCGATATGATGATCGATGATGAGGATCACGCCGCGGATCACGTGGTGCTCCCCGTGCGAGTCATCATCCAATGGAAGGGTCGCGGTGGAGAGCGGTATTTTGAGATGCAGACCATGTTGTCCAGCATGGAGATCATGGAATGAATCGCTGCGCTTCAGTGTTCGGCCCATGTAGGAGCCAGCTCCGTACAGCGGGGTTCACGGTCATCGAAATGGTGATTGGATTGGCGATCTTGACTCTCGTTATGGGGAACATGGTGATGTTGCAGAACGCGACGAGCGACTCCTACGAATCTGGTGTTTTTGGAAGTGTGCTCGAGGATGGAGCCGAATCGACCATGGATCGCATCGCACTGGCAATCATGTCAACTAGCGTGGACCGCTTGGATGAGGTGCTGACGGCTCCCAGTTTTGTGAGCAGCGTCGAGTACGAAGTTGTCACAGACATCGTGGCGGGCGTACCCGTGATCGGCGTCCCGGAGCGAATCGAGTTCACTTCGGCGACCGGACAAATCTTGTGGACCCGCGACCCTGGCACTCCGGACGAGATGCAACTCACCTGGACGAAGCACGTGCCCGGACTCCTGGAAGGCGAGGAGGCGAATGGCATCGATGACAACGGAAATGGCCTCGATGACGAGGAGGGACTGGCGTTCAATCGCAATGAGAATCAAATCACCGTTCGCTTGACTCTGTCACGGGCAGACAGTCATGGCGTTGTGTACACACGAACCCGCAGTCGGCGCGTAACGTGCCGTAATTAGGTAGAAGAGTGAGACGAGGAACTGTACGAATGAGGAAACGTCTTTCAGAGACTAAGGCCAATGACAAGCGCGGGAGTGCCCTGTTGGTGTCCATGATGTTTGTGATCCTTGTGGCTGGGATGGGAGTGTG
>JBLIMI010000031.1:0-13399 GCA_047638655.1 Minisyncoccia bacterium
GTTTCGAGAGGGAGGTCGATGTAGAGCAGCTCATGGCACCAGTAGGCGACGAAGCTCGCCTGTTCGATGGGCTGTCCGGCGGCAACGCGTAACTCGTTTTCCCAGAGGGTCAACGGGCACAGCTTGCCTGCGGCGGCTATCAGTGTGACAGCAACGATCAATAGGAGGTGACTTCCACGGAACCACGGGTTGCGAATGAACGTCCAGCACCGGAGGTGTCCAGTGAGGATCACGGCCTGGCCGGCAAGCACATAAAGCAGCACGGCAAAGTGAGCGACGACAAGGCTTTCTGCCAGTAGCAGGCAAACCTCCGGATCTTCGGGCCGCCAGAATTCCGGTCTGAGAGTGCACATGGCGTCAGGGTAGGGGGTTTTACGAATGTACGAAAGTCCTTCGCTGCACCCTGCTTGCCCTTTCATGAACTCAATCGAACGGCAGACCTGTGGAGGATCGGTGCGATCTTGTAGAATGGTCGTCGCATTCCCGTTCAGTGATTCCCCCGAATTCAGAAGTCCTCATGCGCCTCTCTTCATTTATTTTTGCTTGCCTGCTGTCTCTTCCAGTTCTGGCTCACGACGATGATCCCAAGATTCTGGACGCCCAGGCTCCCGTCGCGGGTAGCGGTTACCGGCCAGCCGCTTACTTGCCCGGCGGTAGCTTTTCGGGAATGGCTGGCATCGGTGGGGGGCTGATTGGAACCCAGGACATGCTCACTTCACTGGATGACAACCACATCTCCTTCCCTGCAGCGGGCGTGCAATTGCTCTCGTGGTTGTCCATGGATGACCTGGATCCGGCCGCGTTCGGCGCCAATGACTGTTGGGGATACGTTGCCCCTTCTGGTCGTGAGTACGCCCTCATCGGACTCACGTCAGGCACCTCGTTCGTGGAGATCACGAATCCTTCGGATCCCGTGATCGTTCACATGCAAGCGGGTGAGCACAGCCTGTGGCGCGACATCAAGGTGTATCAAGAGTACGCCTACATCGTCAGTGAAGGTGGCGGGGGAATTCAGGTGGTGGACTTGAGCCAAATTGACAGCGGAGTCGTGACCCTGGCGAACACAGTCTTTGCGGGTGGAACAGCCGCGAGCCACAACGTCGCCATCGACGAGGTCTCGGGATTCTTGTACCGCTGCGGCGGTTCCGGCAATGGCTTGCGGATCTATAGCTTGAGCAATCCAGTCTCGCCCAATTATGTGGGGAACTGGAACAGCCGCTATGTGCACGATGTCCAGGTGGTGACGTACACCTCGGGGCCTTACTCCGGGAAACAAATTGCATTCGCCTGTAGTGGCTTCGGCAACGGCTCTGGGAGCACGGGGCTCACGATCCTTGACGTGACGAACAAGAATTCGATCCAAACCCGGGCGCAGTACTATTACAGCAACGCCGGATACTCACACCAGGCTTGGCTCTCGGACGATCGCTCAACGTTGTACTTGAATGACGAGCTTGACGAAGACGGAACCCTTCCGACGACGACGCATGTGGTCGGTGTTTCGAACATTGACTCTCCTCAGAACCTGGGCACCTTCACGAACGGCAACCCCTCCATCGGGCACAATTTGTACACCAGCGGTGACTTGGTCTTCGAGGCGAACTACCGAAGCGGTCTGCGAGTCTTTGACACCAGTGGCGGCCCCAACGCCTCCGAGGTGGCGTACTTCGACACCTGGCCCGGAGACGACGACGCGCAATTCAACGGACTCTGGAGTTGTTACCCGAACTTTCCCAGCGGACTCGTGATCGGAAGTGATCGCGAGCGGGGACTGTTCGTCTGGTGGGTGGGTGAGCGCAAGCTTGACCTCGACCTAGTCGTTGCGGCACCAAGCATCGTGAGCCCGGCGGGGGCAAGCGTGGACATTCAAATCAGTGAATTGACCCCCGGCAATCTTCAGCCGGGTAGCGAGATGCTGTACTACGACGCTGGCGCGGGACTGGTCGAAGTTCCCCTGGCGTCACTGGGTGGCGGCACCTACCAGGCGCAATTCCCCGCAATGCCTTGCGGCGAGACCCTGCGCTGGTTCGTCGGCGCGCGTTCGACGGATGGCATTCTCTGGACGATGCCCGAGACGGCACCCTACGACCATCTCGAGGCTCTTGTGGCCGAGGGCGAGATCGTGGTTTTCGAGGATGACTTCGAAATGGACCGCGGTTGGACCACTGGCAGCCCGCAAGACACGGCAACGGCAGGGGCCTGGCGGCGTGCTGATCCTGTCCAGACCTCTGTTTCGCCGGAAGACGATCACACCCCGGGCGCTGGAACCATGTGCCAAGTGACGGGCTTGACAGCGGATATTGACGGTGGCTTGACGACCTTGACCTCGCCCGTGATCGACATGTCCGGCGCCGGTGATGCGACCATCAGCTTTTGGATGCAGTTCCGCAAGGGTGGCTTCACTCAGGGAACCGACCGCATGGACATCGAAATATCGAACGACGCAGGAGCAACCTGGATCCTGGTGGAACGCGTTCGGGAAATCTCCACCGAGGCCGAAGGCACGTGGACTCATCACTCTTACCAGGCGACCAACTGGGTCACCCCAACGGCCGCGACCCAACTGCGTTTCAGGATCCAGGACACCAATCTGAACTCTGATGTGAAGGGCTTGGTGGACGACTTCCGCGTGACGCAGACCCTGTGCCCCTGCGAGATGGGCAACTACTGTTCAGCCGCCCTGAACTCGAACGGTACGGCGGCTTCTATTGCAGCATCCGGAAATGGTTCTGTGTCGGCCAACAACTTGACCCTTCAAGTGTCCGGCGCGGTTCCGAATGGTCTGGGACTCTTCTTCTATGGTGCCGAGCAAGCCCAACTGCCACTGGCTGAGGGAACCCTCTGCGTGAGTGGCGGCGTCTCGGGCATTCAGCGTCTGCAACCCCCGATGATGGTGGACGGCGCAGGAATGGGGACCCGCTTCTTGGACCTGAGCGCTTTCCCGGCCTCATCAGGCCCCGGTGCGATTGGCGTCGGTTCGACTTGGAACTTCCAGTTCTGGTACCGCGATCCCGCGGGCGGTCCCGGTGGATCCAACCTCTCAGATGGCCTCGAAGTGACTTTCTGTCAGTAAGTGCCTCACCCAAAGCCCATTGGCATCTAATGAAAACAGCGGGAATCTCGAGAGCGAGATCCCCGCTCGCCATTCAGGAAAGCGGTTGGACGAAATTCTGGCAGAGCTCTACCCTGAGCGTTCAAAGGCTGCACTACAGAAGCTCGTACGACGCGGCAAGGTCATCCTCGATGGGGAGCGCGTTCTGCGTTCCAATGTCAGGCCTCGCAGGCGCGCACGCTTGCGGCTCAAGTTGGAAGAGCCTCAGCCGATTGCAAGAGCGGCTCAGCTAGACGTCATCTTCGAGGATGAAGATCTGATCGTGATCAACAAGCCGGCGGGTTTGTTAACCCACGGCAACGAGAAAGAGCGAGGCACGAGCTTATCGGATCTCGTAGCGGAACGATTTGGAAGGCTACCCATCTTGATGGGGGAGCACCGAGCAGGCGTGGTGCACCGCCTGGATCGGGAAACAAGCGGGCTGATTGTGTTGGCAAGAACCGGGTCCGCTATGGAGTCCCTGCGCCTCGCGTTCCGCGAGCGCAAGGTCAAGAAAGACTATCTGGCCCTGGTGCACGGCAGGCCCATTGTGGACGAGCAAGTCCTTCGCTGGGACCTGGGTCCCGTGGCCGGTCATCCCGATCGCCAAGAAGTGCTCTCTCCTGGTCGGGGTAAGAGTGCAGAGACCTGGGTCGATTTGGAGGAGGAGTTAGGGGCCTGCAGCCTTCTCCGGTGTCGACCGCGTACAGGCCGTCGTCATCAAGTCCGGGTGCACCTGTGTGCCGCGGGTGCTTCTATTGTCGGGGACAAGATTTATGGTGCGAAGCGTGCGCCTAGCTTGCCGGCAGGGGCCCCCAGTCTCTCAGCCCACGCGCTTCACGCTCAGGCCATTCGTCTCAACCATCCCGGGAGCGGCGAAGAGGTTTGCTTTGAAGCTCCTTTACGCGGCGAAATGGAAGCGCTGATTTCTTGGCTACGGTCTTGAGCTAACGATTTAGTTCACATACTTAGTGGTTCGAATTATGGGGTTTGTGGTTGCGCCCACGAGGCATAATGGGTCCAATTTGCGCCTGAAATAGCCCTAGGAGCCTGGGTAGCTATCATTCCCTCCCCTGTACCAAGATATCGACACAACGACTATGGCCACTTCAAACGCCGAAGCACTCATTCGAGCCCGCGTCACCGCCTTCACGGATGAACTCAGCTCGCTGATTCGTAGCGCAGCCCTCGAAGCCGTCGAGGAAGCCCTTGGCGGTGTAGGCACCAAGTCGCCCGGTCGCCCCAGGGGCGCCAAGTCGGCGGGCCGCAGTGCGGTCAAACGTGCCCCCAAGAAGGGCGGCAAGAGAGTTCGCCGTACTGCCCAGGACCTCGAGCAGTTGATGGACGACATTCAGGCTTACGTCACCAAGCACAAGGGCCAACGTTTGGAGGAGATGTCTGCAGGCATGGACCTGGATTCCAAAGAGATGAAGCGGCCGATCGTGTTGCTGCTCGAACAGAAGCGCATTATTAAGGAAGGCGCGAAGCGTGGAACACGCTACTTCGTCGGCCCCAAGGGCAAGCGCAAGTAGGCGCTGACAGGCTTGTTCTGTTAGAACGAACAAATAGGACTCCCACGCCAGTCGGCGCGGGGGTCCTATTTCTATCTCGCCGGTCCTTCGTGAAAGTCCTGGAGACGCGCGGGTACGGGGCTACGATGATTCCGAAGCGGCAACGAGGACCTGACATTGAATCCGGGGAGTGGTAGAGGATGAAGAAGGGATTGCTTGGACTCTTTCTCGGCGTGCTATTGGTTGTGGGGTGGATGGTGATTCAAGGGCGAGACGATCCTGGGAGAGACCCCCAAGGATCCGAAGCGCTGATGCCAAGTCTGCAAGCGAGCACTGAGACAAAGACTGAGGCCGGGCGGCTCCCCGACTCTGAGTCCGCGCGTGAGCCTTCATCGGCTCTCGGATCAAAACAGAACCCGTTGCCAATGGCCCCGACCGTCGAGGCCATCACGCCGACCCAAGGGATCTTCGGGCGTGTCAGCCAAGAGGGGGGAGAGCCTGTTGGGCGTTGCAAAGTGAGCCTCTCCATCATCGCTCGTGGGATTCACGCTCCCATGGAAGGAGCTTGGACGGGGGAGGATGGTCAGTATGCGTGCTCGTTCAGCTTGCGAGAGCTGGCAAAATTGGGTCTCGATGCCCAATTAGAAGCTGCATCTGAATGGCGGAAGTACATAAGCGAGACGAGCCGCAGGCAACTGAGCAAAGAGGAGAGCGCGGTGTACTTGAGCCAGGTGCGTGAAGGAGCGGAGGTTCTCGCGCAACCGCTCTGGCTCGAAGTCTCAGTGGAAAACGCTAAGGGGTTTCGCGCGTTCAAGCGGGTCGAGCTGCAACCGGACTTGCCTGACCCCATGCGGGTGGACCTCTCGATTCTCAAACAGCACTCGTTGGAAGGGATTGTGAGTACCGCCGGCGGGGCCTTGCCTTTTGCCGATGTTTGCTTGCTCGGAGAGGAAGGCGATCTGTTGGCGACTGCCCTCACCAACGCCGAGGGTCGTTACCGAATGCCCATGCCGCCCGCGGGAAGCTTCCGCGTGCACGCGCGCAAGGTAGGGCACGGGGCTGCCCAGAGTGCCGATGTCTCCGCGGGTCGCAGCATTCAAGCTCCCGAGCATGGGCTCCTCATCGGAGGCGATGCGACACTACGTGGTGTTGTGAAAACTCCTGCAGGTGCAGCCGTTCACACACTGCCATTGATCGTGATCGACTCCGCACTTGCCGAGACCATTCGGCCACCGTTCTCGCCCTCCGATGTCGAACTCGCCAATTCAGAGCGCTTGGGGGGCCTGGCCTACTCGGACTCTGTAACGGACAAGGAAGGCCGCTTCTCGATACCCGCCTTGCAGTTCGGTCACTACGTAATTCGTTATGACGGCCTATCTGAAGGCTTCCAGCCGGAGGGTACGTTTGAAACCGATCAAGAACACGTGATCACGTTCAGCGGCAACTTGTTGACTGTCTTGTTGACGGGCGATGACGCTGATCTCGCTCGCTTACGCGTGCACTGCATCCAGGAAGACTGGGTTAAGAATGGCGCGCTTGGCCCTATCGCTCACTATGCGCAACCCGCGATGTTTGGGCGTACCCAGTTTGTTCTCGAGCCAGGCACACAGTGGGTGGTGTTCGCGGAATTGGATGGCCGAAGAACCAGTGATAAATCAGTCCGCTTCAGCGCTAAGGGGCAACAAAAGGAGCTATCCATCAAAGTCCGGCCGAGTTCCATGCGGTTGCCTGACCAGCGGCGCGCGGATTTGCCTGCGGCCCACGGGACGGGCGCCATTAAAGTGGAAGTCACCGATCACGCGGGCAAGCCGCAGGGGGCAAGGATCACGCTCTGGCGCAAGTCGGGGGCAGGGAGCATCCTGGCCCTGACTTCGAAGGAGATTCCAGAGGACGGCACGCTGCGCGGACTGGAGCCTGGCCTGTACGAATACCTGGTGGAGAGCGCATCCTCGACCGCGCCCTTCCTTTCACTGCGCGGGAAGGGGTTTGAGACGATTTCACCGGGCCGCACGAACGAGTTGAACTTGCTGGCCGAGAGTGGCGGTCACTTGAGCTTGCACTTTGCGGCATCGAGCCTGTACGAAGGCCTACACGTCAGTGCGATCGCATCTCCCATCGAACCAAGCGACGGATCGCTGGCATTGCGCTTTTTGATGATGCGCGCGCCGGGGACTTCCACAGCGACCTTTACGCTGGAAGAAGAGGGAGGAACGGTGATTTGCTCCCCCGCACTCGCCCCGGGCAAGTACAGCATCTCATTCTCTTGCTCGAACAAGGATGTCGCCATCGAAGCCCAGCTGTTCGAAATCGAAAGCGGAACTCCGACGACCCTGGAGCTTCGCTTGGACGAGAGTCAGTGAGTGCGAGCCGAGTCCAACGCCACGACTAGATAGGGCTTAGCCGGGCTTTGCGAAGGGCCCGAAGAGCGCGATGATACCGCCGAGGAGCATGCCCGAACCGAGCATGGAGAGGGTGTCACCTCAACACGATGCATAACGGGCGCCAATCCCGCCGGCGACCAACAGGCTGCCGATGATTTTCCATTTGGTGAAGCTCATGAATCAAGTCTACGGAGCTGCGAGCCCATTGAGACGGACTTGCCGGGGAAACTTACTAGGGGGTCCGAATGGCGAGTAAGCGCACTTCTAGCATGTCTTCCATGGCGTAGCGCACTCCTTCACGCCCCAACCCGCTGTCCTTGACTCCGCCGTATGGCATGTTGTCTACACGCCAGGAGGGGACGTCACCAATCAAGACGCCACCCACTTCGAGTTCATCCCAGGCGCGTTGCATGCGGTACAGATCGCGGGTGAAGACTCCCGCTTGCAGGCCATAGTCGACGATGCAGGCGGCATTGCCGCCGAGTTCTAACACCACTTTCTTCTTTCCGGCACGAGCTTTCATGGCCCAACCCACCGCGGGCGATCCAGTGAAGCTCAAAAGCTTGAGGCGATCATCGGTGGTCAGTGCCTGCGCTGCTTTTCTGGATGCAGGTAAGATTGAAAAGGCCTCGCGAGGGAGGTCCGTCTCCGCCAGAACCTCACCGATCAAGAGAGCGCCCACTGGCGTTCGGCTGGCCGGTTTCAATACGAAGGGGCAGCCCGTGGCAATGGCCGGTGCAATCTTGTGAGCCGTGAGATTGAGCGGGAAGTTGAAGGGAGAGATGAACGAGCAAGGTCCGATGGGGACGTGCTGCGTCATGCCTCGGTAACCCCGGGCTCGGGGTGAGATCTCCAGATTGAGGACATCACCTCCCACTCGTACAGATTCCTCAGCGGCAACGCGGAAGGTGTCGACCAAGCGCGTGACTTCACCACGGCTATCGCGAATGGGCTTGCCCGCCTCGATGCAGAGCGACTGGGCAAGCTCATCGAAGCGTTCTTCAAAGCGGCGCACACAATGCATCAAGATGGCCGGCGTTCGTAGGGAGCCAGTTTGCGCATCGGGCCCTGTGCCTTGGCGGCCGCAGCAATGCCGGCTTCGATCGCTGCGGTGTCTGCCATGGCAACCCGGGTCGCCACCTCTCCGGTGAATTCGTTCAGGACTTCTAAGTCCTGGTTTGGCGACTGAGGCTCACCTGCAAGGTAGTAGGGATAGCTCCCGCGCAGCATGGGGATCGTTTGCTTGGGATGGGGAGGGCAAGGCGGAATGCGTGAGACGAAGCTTGCGGTCGTGGGGCGCGAATTGGAAGCCTTGGCCGGCGTCTGCAGCTTCTCACGGTTGGGTAAGATGTCTGTGGCATCTACCGACGCCCTGTCGCGGTGAGCCGATCTCCCTTAGCCTGGGTTGATTCCGATTGATCCCACCACGTAAACCATGAAACTCGTCTGGACATCCGCACTGCTGCTCTGCGCGGCCTTGCCGCTGGCAGCACCGCTTGCGGCTCAAACTCCTTCCACGCCAGCCACCAAAGAAGAAGGCAAGCAGCCCAAGGTTCTGAAGGTTGGGTCCACCGTGCCCGAGAGCATCTACTTGCCAAGCTTCGAGGGACTGGACACCAGTTTCAAGGACTTGCGAGGCAAGGTGGTCATCCTTCACTTTTGGTCGGATCGTTGCCCCGCAGAGCGGCACGCCAATCCGGTGTTCAAGCAGATGGAGGGCAAGTACAAGGCCTCCAAGGAAGTGGTCATCATCGGTATTGCTTCCAACCAGAATGAACTGGGCGTGAAGCCCGCGAAGGGCGCCGACTATTCAAAGCACTACGTCAAGCTGCGCGAAAAGGCCAAGAAGGCCGGCTTCGAACACCGCATCTTGGTGGACCATGGGAACAAGGTCAGTGCTCTCTTCGGTGCGCGCTCGACGCCGCATTGCTTCGTGATCGACAAGAGAGGAGTGCTGCAATACTCGGGCGCCCTCGATAACGATCCCCGCGGCAAGCGTGGCAAGGAAGCAACCAACTATCTGGTGAACGCAACGGCTGCGCTGCTAGCCGGCAATAAGCCGGAAGTCACGAGCACCAAGCCCTACGGCTGAAGCATCAAGAAGTAACGTCCTCCCGTGTAGAGGACTCTATTCACCATGATCCGATTCTTATTGCCGGTGTGCGTAGCGCTTGGTCTCGTTGCGTGTTCCGGCGAATCCGTTTCGCCGCCGGCGAACGAAGTCTTAGCTGTCCATCAGCCATCGATCCAAATCGTTGATTTTGACGGCCTCGAGAAAGCCCTCGCGGCCCGCGTAGGGCAGGGTTACCTACTGAATTTCTGGGCCATGTGGTGCGCGCCATGCGTGGCCGAACTGCCCGAATTGCTGGAGGTCGCTGATGAGTATCGCGACCGTGGGGGCGACGTGATCGGCATCAGTTACGACTTGATGGTTGCTGATTCGGACAGCGCCAACATCGAGGCGAACATCGAGAAGTTCCTGGAGCGCAAGCAGCTAGATTTGACGGTCTTGATCCTCGATGACCCGGACTACGAACGCATCAATGAGCGTTATGACCTTCCCGGTGAAGTCCCTGTGACCCTCGCGATCGACAAGACTGGCGCTATCGTGGACAAGCACCACGGCAAGGCGGGCAAGCAGCGTTTCGAGGAGTTGATGAAGAAAGCCCTCGGGCTTTGAGGCTGGCCTAGCTGAGCCAGTCCTGCATGGTTTGTAGCAACTGCTGCTCCACTTCAGCATCCGTGCGTCCCGAGCGTTTGAGCACATGGAAGGCATGATCCGCGCCCTCGATGACTTGCACCTGATGGGGGCCTTGGTACTTCTTGAGCTCTGTCTGGAGTAAGTGCAGACCGCAAAGCGCGTCGCGCGTTCCCTGCAGGAACAGGGACCGTTGCCTGATCTCGGGGAAGTGTTGACTGCGGAGCTTCTCCGGCTTCTTAGCGGGATGCAACGGATACCCGAGGTAGATCAGCCCGTCGCAAACTTCGCCGGCGGCGGCCAGATGGCTCGAGATACGGCCGCCCATGGACTTGCCAGCGAGCACCACGCGTTCGTCGGAAGTCTTACGACGTAACGTTTCTAGCGCGGCCCTGTGCACCATTTCCAGCAGAGGGACACGGTCCGGAGGGAAACGGCGACCCTCTCGTGCGGCACGTTCCATGTAGGCGTAGCGGAAGCGCAACACGGGGTGTCCCCGCAACACGAGTCCCTTGGCCATGGCTTCCATGAAGTCCGCTTGCATGGAAGCGCCGGCTCCGTGGGCCAAGAGCAGAGCTTGCTTGCACGGCGTGCCCCGAGCGGGCACTTGGAAGATGCCTTGCACGGACTCGACCGCTGCCCCGTCGACGGGGATGGTGATGGATTCCGTACGCAAGTGCGTGGCTATCGAAGCAAAGAGAAGCGGGCTTCCACCGGTCTCACTTCTTGCGGTAGTTCTTCAGCACCCACTTGGACCATTCCTCGTCGAACTCCACCGGTGTCACGCCAAAGTGAGCCTTCATGGCCTTGGTCTGCATCTGCAGGAACTCCTCTTTGGTCGGGAAGGAGTTGCCACGAGCGGGCGAGCAGACATCGTTGAGGAACGCTTTCAATTTGCCCTCGCGGCCACCTTTCTCGTCCATCAGGTAGCTCAGCTTGGACCACGCGATCATGTGATCCAGGGAGGTCAGGTCGCTGTACTTGATGATTTGAAACAGCTTCTCGTTGCTGGCAAAGAACTCGTTCTTGACCAACTTGTAGACTCGCGGTTCCCAGTCCCAAGAGTCGTCGTTGGCGTCGTAGATGATTTGACGGCCATCGAATCGCGTCCAGCGCGGGTCGACTTTCTTTTGGTAGATGTGAGCCGCGGCGAACGACAACCAACGCGGGGCGCGAAAGAGATTGTCCCGGTATCCATCGATGAAAGTCGAGGTCACGCACGCCGTAATCACGCAGCGATACATGCTGTCGGTGGGGCTGTCTGCCTGGTCCTTCCAGTTCTTGGCAACGGACTCATAGCTGGCCGTGGCGATCATGCCCTCGTGCATCCAGCCAGTACGGAACGAACCCTCGATGTCCGAGTCGAGGTAGGTCCGCAGGTAACGACCGTACTCGCTGTCCTTTTCGCACAAGAGAACCAGGAACTTCTTGGGGTGTCCGAGGAACTTGTTGGGCGCAGGGAAGTCCTTGTCCGTGAAGCCAAAATCGCTCATGAAGTTGGCGTACAGGTCTTCCAACATCTGCGCGTAGAGGTGAATGCGCAGCCAGGGGTCGATGGACTTCTTGGGTGCTTTCAGCTTGCCAAGCTTGTCCTTCAACCGTTCGATCTCGGCCTTGAGGTACTTTGTCTCCTGCTTGTCGCCGGTGAGTTTGTAGCTCACCAGGCTCGAACCAATGCGGAAGTGTTCGGTCTCAACCCAGACCATCGGGATACCCCCGATATTTTCCTGAACGCTGGTGGAGTCGTCGTTCAGGCGCCACGGGAGGAAGCCCACACGCTCGTAGCCCAACTTGCGTTCTAGGTCCCGATCGCCCTTGGTGTAGGGGCAGACCTCTTCGAACTCTTCGATTCCGCTCTTTTGTTTCTCTTGCTTCTTTTGGCCGTAAGCGAGAGCGCCACTGATCAGGCCGAAAGTGAACAGGGCAAGGCCTAGGAAACGGAGAGCGCGGAAAGCGAGGCGGTCGTCAGTCATGGTCGGGACGCGGGCGGTGAGCGCGGTGATGGCAATGGAAAGGGGCGGCGAACACCTGCGTGCTCGCCGCCCCTGCGATCGTAGCGGCGTGATCCCTAACGGGAAGCCGTTGCTTTCTCTTTGTCCTTGGCAGCCATTTTCTGGCGCCGAAGTTCATTGCGATAGGCCTCTTGCACTTTGCTTTTCAGCACGGCGAGGTCGTGCTCCTCAGCTTCGAGCTTGAGAGAGATCTTCGGGAGCTTCTTGGAGCTGGGCCCGTCGTTCTCAAGGATGTCGTCGCGCTTGAGGCAAAGCACCTGCACGCGGCCGTCCGCTTCGTCGAGCTTGTCGAGAAGCTTGGCGATGGCCTTGAGAGGCTTCTTGGGCTTGGTCTCGTACTCTTTTTCCAGGAGCGACACCATCGACTTCCAAAGCTCGCGTCGCGAAGTTTGCGATTCGAGAGGGTCGTGGTTGGTGCCATCGATGGAACACACAAAGAGGTGCTCCGGCGTTTTGTCCTGAACGAAGATGTTGTGGAAGGGATGGTTCTCCTCCATAACGTCGACCGGCACTTTCACGCAGTGGTACCACGCGGAGAGCAAGAATGTTTTCTCGTTATCGATGCCACCCTTGAGCAGGGCTTCATCAGTACCGTTGCAAACCTTGCACTCACGAAGGATCAAGAGCGGTCGGGGATCGTCACCGGCAATGTAGGCGATGGCTTCTTCACGCGTCATGGCTTTACGGGCCTTGCGCGAAGTTGTGCCTTCACCGGCTTGGCCGGCTTCCGGTGCGAACACCGGGTAATCCCACTTCATCTTGAGGAAATGTTGTGAGCTAGGGCCTCGGGGCGCTGCAGAGGGCAAGCCTGCGCCACCTGCACCAGCACCAGGACTAGAGGGAGAGGGACCCGCACCGGATCCCGCGGCAGGGCCGCTTCATCAGCCAGGGGCGGCACCCGCGGGCGCGCCCATCATTGCGATGAGTGCAGAGCTGAGTCCGATGGCCCAGAGTCGCTTGGAAAGCATGCGATACTCCTAAGTTGGAAGTTCTTGAGTCAAGTGTGTTGGCGTCCGCGGTGGCCTGCCAGCCCGTGCGAGAACACCCCAAAGATACAGGTGCGAACCGGTGTTCGCGCCCCTGCGCAAGTGATCTGCTCGACGAGTTTACTCCCCAGCGTGAGAGAAATCGGACGCAAAGCAGCGTAAGTGCCCGTTCTTGCTTGGGTTAGGCGGTGAGACGGCAATGTTGCGGGGGTGTAAGACGGTCGACTCCCCGCACCCAAGAGCCTTCAAACTGCCCCTGCTCAACCCAGAGCGTCGGGCGCCAGGGCAGCCTGCGCGTACTCCCGAACCTGGCTCTCCAACTCCTTGGTGAAGCGTCGGAAGAAGTGATCGGCGCCTTCGATCTCTTGAAGGGCATGAGTTGCCGGCAAGTTGGGGTATTGCTGCAACAGGTCCACTCGTGTTCCAAATTCGTCGCGGTCGCCCCAAATGAAGAGCGTGGGAATCGTCAGTTGGTCGACCCCGTCAAGGGGATAGACGCGCGCCGGAAAACCGACCAGCAGCAAACGTCGGATCGTTGGTTCCTTCAGCGCCAACCCGAACACCGTGCGCGAACCAAAGGAGAAGCCTGCCGCCCAGCATTCGACGTGCGGGTGGCGTTCTGCGAGCCAGTTGAGAGCGGCTCGCGCGTCTTCCTCTTCAGCACCGTTCCCGTCGTGAACCCCTGCGCTCTCCCCAACGCCGCGGACGTTGATTCGCAAG
>JBLIMI010000032.1:0-13067 GCA_047638655.1 Minisyncoccia bacterium
ACTCGACGCAGAAGCTGCAATCGGTGCTCATGAGGTAGCTGACGTACTTGTCGCAGTGGTCGCAGTACTTGCGCTCGTTGTAGAAGTCGCTGTCAGTGTCTTGGTTACTCATGGCCGGTGTATTCCTTGTGTTGTTCGCGGTGTTGTCAGCCTTGCCGTGCCGACGCCCTGAGTAGAGCAAGGCCGGTGCCAAGTGCTCGCGAGGTGTTGAGGGTGGATATAAGTCGATAAATACAAAGGAGTTAGGCCTTCCTTGTCGGGCCGGGTAGCGCCTGTCCTCAGGACGAGACGTGTTGAAGATTCGAAACACTCAGGTGCCTGCTATAGACGAGATCTAGGTGTTCTCAAGTTCCTAGGATGTTGCAAAGCGAGATGCAAGACCTGGCTTGCGCCCAAGCTGCGTCTGCAAGCTATTTATTCGCAGGGCCTTGCAGTCGATGTTTCAGGGTGTGGACAGGCTCTGTTTCATCTCCTGAACGAAAGAGAGCGCTGTCCAGAATCCTGAACAGCGCTCTCTCTCATCCCCCCGAAGGGGTCAAAACCTTCAGGGAAGGGTCACCAGGGCCTCGACGTCGATTCCCTTCTCTCCGGACCAGGTCACCTTGGCCGTTCCGTTTCCTCGCACGATCCAGCGCACGCGGACCAAGCCCAGCCCGTCGATCCCCATTTCCGATTGCAAGCGCGCGCTGTCGCGTTCGGCGAGGGCGATGCGTTCCTCTCGCCAGATGTCGCTGCGAAAGCCGCCGGCCAGCACTTCGATGCCTTCGCCCGAAATCTCAAACACGTCCGGGCTCCCGATGTGTTGGGAACTCGCCCGTCCGGTGCGCGTGGGGATGTCACGAGTGTTGCGGAAGACCACGTCGATGGCCCGCGTGCCGCCGGCGAGTTCTGTGACCTCGCTCGATTCGATCACCACTTTCGGCATGGCCCGGGCGTGATCGATGCAGAACAGGGCGTTGCGGTGGACCATCTCTTCAATCAAGAAGCTCGGAGGAACGCGGCCGGTGTCCTTGCGGTAGCCACCAATCTCGATCTCGCCGTAGAAAGGGTGTTGCGCCTTCTCCCACTCGAGGAAGCCGCCACCGGCCAACAAGGTGTCATCGAAGAACAGGCGATCGGCTTGGGAGCTGCGCCCCTCCACATCCGGGAAGTTACGGCTGCTCGTCCATAGTTCGTTGGTGAACGAGATGATGCCAAGGCCCTCGTAACCCCAGGTGGCGAAACCGCCGTAGACTGAGTAGAGGTCTTTCCAGATGATCATGTAGCGGTAGAAAGGAAGCATGCGTTCCCCGTCTTTTCCGATCCGGTCGAAAGCTCGCAGGTCGCGTCGGTCGTACTCACCAAACTCCTTGCCACCGGGGCCACGCAAGATCATGCCCCCGGCGTTGTGGAAAGATTGCAAAGCCGCCACGTTGTCGTGCTCGTAGAGGAAGTCCGCGATGCACCGTGCCTCCGGCCAGCAGAGGGGGTAGGGTCCCGCCCCACGTTGCACATGTTCCGGACGCCAGAGTGCCGGCCAGGCGCGGTTCATGTCGTAACCGCCTTCGCCGTCCTCGTTGATGCTACCGTCTCCGTCATTGTCGATGCCTTCGTAGCCGAGCATGAGCCAATCGCCGCGCAGGCCTTTTTCATCCCTCGGAACCCGAACCATCAGTCGCGGGTCGTCCGGATCGAGCCGGTGGGAACCTTCGCCCGGCGCGTACTTGCGCATCATCATGATTTGGCCATCGCCATTCAGATCATCGGGTCCATCCTCATCAAAGAAACCGTCGCGGTCGTTGTCCGTGGGCTTGTAGCCCGTGCGCGAGGAGCTGGCCGTGTGGGCTTCCTTGAACCAGTTGGAGCGGCCGTCGGGATTCACCATGGGCAAGAGATAGAAAGTGGAGCGGTCCACCAGCTCCGTGATGCGGTCGTTGGATCCGTAGTTCTGCATCAGGTACCAGGCCAGGTAAAGCGTGACTTCGCCGCCCTGGACTTCGTTGCCATGCACGTTGGCGTCCACCCACATGCCGGGCTTGTCCGAATGCTTACCCGTCTTCGGGTTGTTGATCGTGTAGACCCGCATCTCGCGGCCCTGAGTGCTGTGCCCAATGACTTCCATGCTGATGAAACCGGGCCAGGCTTCCACAAGAGAGTCGAAGTGGCCGTAGATCTCCTCGTAGTCGTACAGCCGATTCCAATGGATCTCGACTTTGCTCGGACGCTTGAGTGGGCTGCCGTCAAAGCCGTCCTGGGCTAGGACGCTGGGTTGCGGGAGCAGCAGCGGGACGATGGAAAGGATTGAGAGCATCACTTGACCTCCACTTTGGCGCGGGTGGTCCCGGCGTTGTTCGTATTGACTTCGATATGGATGGAGGCCTCGTCGCTAACACCAGCGACCAGCCAACGGAACTCCTGACGACCGCCGAGCCTGGCCAGGTCACGGACCAGGGTTTGGGAGGAACCCGCGAGCAGTTCGGCGTCCATGGGCAGGGACAGGCTGACGCGCGCGGGCCGTATGGCTCGTGATCGTTCTGCTGCGCGAGTTTGCTGGGGCAGGAAGGCTCCGTTCTCGAGTGTCGCCGTCACTTCCACCAACCCATTGCCGAGGGCTTTGCCGACCACGTCGTGCAATTCCAAGCGCGGCAGGTAAGCGCCGAGGGTCAACAGGAACGCAAAGTGCGACTCGGTGACTTCAGCCATCTGAGTGGCCGGAGGTTCAACTTTGCTGTAGGGCAAGAAGCCCCCGACTTCGACGGCCCCCAATTGGGGATGTTCGTAAGCGGTCCAGGGCAAGAAGGCTTGGTCTGTATTTTGGTCGAGCCAGATCAGGCGCTTGGCATCATCGGATGGCTTGGGCTTGTCGTCCTCCTTCTTCTTGTCCTTCACCTTCTCGGGCTTGTTCCCCTCATCGCTGGGGGCGTCCGTCGCTGAGTCTTCTGTCTCGGCTTCGTCTTCGTCCTTCGGCAACTTCGCATCCAGGGGCACGGACCAGGGGTCCACGTCCAGACACATGAGGCCGCGGTGATGGTAGGCAAAGCTCTGGAACGAACCGGGTTGTTCTCCGAGCCCCTTGGTCTCGTTGGAGGTCAGTTCGCGGTAGCGGCTACCCAGTTCCTCGTACAGAGGTAGGTCACTCTTGTAGACGCCTGTCTTGACTGCACCCGCGGAAGCGCCGCCATCATCCTGGCTGTCGGGCTTCTGGCTTAGATTCGATTCGTCGCCGTAGGTCAAGACTAGGGCGATGTCGGGATGCTGAACCAGGAACTCGATTAGACCCAAAGCCGCCGGCTCGTGGGTCGGGTAGCGGCCTGCTGCGGCATCGTGCTCGGTCCAGTTGCGCGGGAAGTTGCGGTTGGCGACGGCATCCAATGCTGAATCCTCGGCGACTTGCTCGTCGCCGTCGGAGTCGAAGCCTTCGGTCATGAGTTTCCATTTGCCGCGCACGCCTTTGCTGGCGTCGGCCTTGATCATGACCCGCGCGTCAGTGGGATCTTCGACCCATTCGCCCTCGGCGTGGAGTTGGCGCATCATCGCGATGAATCCATCCCCATTCACGTCGCTGGGACCATCCTCGCCGTTCCTTCCGTCACGGTCGTTGTCGACTCCGTGGCCAGTGCCGGTCACAACCGCCAAGGGAGACTGAGAACGAGCTGCTCCTGCATCCGTATCCAGGCGGGGGATGATGTAGAGCGTGGTCGTGTCCAGTAGTTGCGTCACCGCATCGTCTTCGCCGTAGCCTTGCGCCAAGCGAGTGGCGTGATCGAGTGCCATGGCGCTTGTGTAGGAGCGGGCGCCGTCCAGGCCAGCGACGAGCAAAATTGCAGGTGTAGCTTCTGCAGGCTGGGCGCTGCCCGCTAAGCGGAATCCGATGATTTCATTCTTCGCCCGCGATTGCGCGACGAAGAAGACTTGGACGTGTTCGGGGTGACTCTTCGCAAGTGTGCTGGCGGTGGCCAAGAGAGTGGCCTGGTCGCATGATTGCGAGGCAATGCTGGGCATTGCGCTCGTGAGCATGAGGCTCAGCACGCCGAAGAGTTTCGCGGAGAAGGGGATCATGAAAGCTCCTTGAGGTTTGGCGTTGTGCTACCCGCAGTCTAGCGCGTGCGAGTCGCTCCAAGCCTGACGGAACCTCCTCTTACGGGATCCCAACGATTGACAGGGCAATCTCTGGCGGGATACCGTGTCGTGCCACCCACCGAAGATGCCTTTATTGAAGATCCAAATACGAATTCTTGCCACTTCCTGCCTTGGCCTCCTCGCTTGTGGCACGTCCGCTGAGCTGGAGGTCCCCGGACCGGAAAATGTCCTTCTGCTGGTGGTCGACACTTTGCGCGCGGACAAGTTGGGATGTTACGGCTACGAGCGTGACACCTCGCCCGCCATCGACGCTTTGGCCGCAAGCGGGACGCTCTACGAGAACTGTTACTCTCAGGCATGTTGGACCGTTCCGTCCATGATCTCGATGATGAGTGGCGCCTATGTCACGGAACGGGAGTCGGCTTTGCCCACCGGTATGATCGTCCTAGCGGAAGCGCTTCAAGGTCGCGGAATGGACACAGCAGCCTTTCTCGCCAATCCAACCTTGGGACTCGAACGTGGCTTTGAACGGGGTATCCAACACTTCGTCACGCTGAATGATGAGCCTGCTGATCAAGTGGTGGCGAAGTTCGAGGAATGGCATCGCGCTCGCCAGTCGGATGAAGTGCGTTCTCAAAAGCCGTTCTTCGTCTGGGCCCAGTTCATGGACCCGCACCAACCTTACCGCCCCCAGCCCGAACACGAGATCTTCGACGGATTGTCTCCGGGACAGGACGAGTTGCAGGCACGCTGGTCTGCTCACGAGGCCCGAGTTGCAGAACTCTCACCGGACCTGGAAGCTTCCACTTTCATGAACGCGACGCGCGTCATGAACCGCCGCCGCAATCTCTACGATTGTGAAGTGCATCAATCCGATGCGGGCATTGGCCGCATGCTCGACATTCTGCGGGCTTCGGGCGAGCTTGCTAAAACGCTCGTGATTGTCGCTGCCGATCACGGCGAGATGCTTTACGAACAGCCCCATGAGCCGCTGCTTGTCCAGAGCATGATCGACGACAAGGGTGGGCTTCCCAATGGCGTGCGCGACCTGTTCGCGAACGGGCACCGGCCGTGGTACTACGAAGATCTCTGGAACACTCCCTTGATCATCAGTGGACCCGGCATGCCTGCCGGAGTTCGCCAGAGTGGCTTGGCCGCCAACCTCGACATCTTTCCCACCATCCTCGAAGCCCTCGATTACCCGCCCATTCCGGGTCTTGCGGGCATGAGCCTATTCACTGGCCGAGATGCTGAGCGCGATCGAATCTACGCCTTTGGCCATCAGACCCCGGCCATCCGCGAAGCCTCGGGAAAGAAGCTCTTCATTCATCCTCGAACGCTCTATCTGCTCGAGGGCGAGGGCCCCGATCCGACCAAGCTCTACGACCTGGCCAACGATCCGGCGGAACAACACGAACTGAGCGAGTCGTCACCCGCCGAACTCGCACGCCTGCAGGAGTCAATCGATCAGTGGAAAGCCAGCAACGCGCGCGACGTGACCAACACCACCAGCGAAGCGCAACGCCAAATCCTGCGCGACCTGGGCTACGTCGGTGGAGGCCTGGACTTCGACGCGGAGAGCGGCGGGGACTGAGCGCTCGAGGCGTTCGGCGGACCTGATCGGCTGGAGAGCAAAGAAGTGAACGGGCACCTGCTAGGGCATCAATTCCACACGAGCCCCATCCGACAAGTTGGCGCCGCTCGCGCCCGCCGCGAGGTCTCGGTAGTAGGCCTGGAAATACCAGGTGCCCGGCGTGACGTGATTTGCTGACGGGCTACTGAAGTCGATCACGTCAGTCAGGATGCCCTGGGCGTTTGAGTGGAGTGGCGAGAGTCGGTAGAAGGGCGTCCCCACACAACGAAAGCCATCGTCCAAGGGGACTTGAACTCGGTTCGGACCGAAAAGGAAAAGACCCATGCTTCCCGGAGGCACGGAGGAGGCGCTCAGGGTGAGTTGGTTGCCGCTCAGGCTATCGCAACCCTCAATGGAAATGCTCGCGGACATACCGGTGGAGTTGACCGTTGCTGTGCAGTAGTTCCCGCCATCAGCAATCCCCAAGGAATAGAAGATGGTGTATCCACCGTAGTCCAAGGTGGAACCGATGGCCGCGTTGCCGTCGATGGCGACGGCGCGACCCATGGAGTTCGGAGCCGCCTCGTTGGTGAACGTGCCGACCTCTTGCCAGAGACCGCCGCTGCGTTCAAAGCGGTGGATCGCTCCCGCACCAGTTCCCGGGTGTCCTGGAGCGCCGACGAGCAGAGTTCCGTCGGAGACTGCAAGGGAAAGTCCGAAACGGTCCCCGTCGTAGCTGACGCTTGACTCGAAGTGCTGTGTCCTTTGCCAGGAGCCGGCCTGACGTTCGAAGACTTCGACAAACCCCGGGGGACCTCCGTAATCATTGGACGCACCTACAAAAAGCGTGTCTCCTGCCAAAGCGACGGACTCCCCAAATCCTTGCCACTGCACGGGAACTAGGGGATCGAGTTGGGCGGTCAGTTGCCACGTGCCCGCCGTGCGCTCGTACACGTAAGCGGAACCGGAGAGCGGGCCGGAAGAGAGTTGGTTCAAACTGGCTCCGGCGACCAGGGTGTCGCCTTCGATGGCGAGCGAGACTCCGAAGAAGTCGCCGCCCGGGTTAGGCATGAGTTCTTGCACGAGTTGCCAGGAGCCGGCCACTTTCTCGAAGACGTAAGCACGCGACAAGTAGTCGCCCACCAACATGTCGGGGAAGGCGTGAATGGCACCGACCACGGCCCGCTCGCCGTCGATGGCGAGAGCGGAGCCATAGAAACTCATCTCGGTCGTACTGGGAACGATGAGCTCACTTCTGGTCCATTGAGCGCCGCTGTGTTCGTAGACGTAGGTACGCCCTGCGGCAAAGAGACCGCCAACCGTTGCCTCGGGATTGCTCACCAGGGCTGTGTTCCCATCCAGCGCTACGCTGTTGGGGAAGAAAATCTGGCCCACGGTCGTAACCGTCTCACTGAGTTCCCAGCCAATGGGTCCGTACTCATAGAAACGAATGATGTTCGGATAGACGGAAGCGATGGCGCGCTTGCCAGAGATGGCGATGCTACCGCCGGTAGCACTCACATTCAGCTGCTCGCACTGGGCGTTGGCGGCTGGACTGCCCACGGCGAGGAGCAGGGCAAAAAAAGTGCAGTGGAGACGATTCATGGGGGGGGATAGCGTCGAGGCTGCAACGGTCTTCGACCGGGGTAGCCACTGGCACCGAAAACGCATCTGCGTCGAAATAGACTCGGGATCCTGAGTCTACCACCGTCCTCCATTCTTGCTTGGGAGCGGGCATCAGCCAGGACCATTCGCCTCGTGCGGGGCGCCCTGGGGCGCAGGCGGCTAACCCAGGGACGTCTCCAAGTCGGCTCGGGCCTCTTCATCGGGCTCGCGCTTGAGGGCGACGTCTAGCGCGGCCTTCACTCCTTCATCTGCGGCGTGCGCTTCCGCCAAGGCCCAACCCGCGCTGGCGCGCACGACGGGGGAGGGATCGAGCCGCAAGCTCTTGAGCAAGGACTCGCGGCCTTCCTCGCTCGGTAAGTTGCCGAGAACGATGGCGGCGTTGCGCGCCAGACCTTCGCGCTTGGGCCGTTGTAGCGGCGAACCATTGAACGTTTGCGAGAAGCTGTCGCGCTCTTCCAGCCAGCGAGCGAGCGGTCCGGCCGCTCCTCCAAGCTCCAAGGCGCTGTGCGTTCCGAAGCGTTCGCTGTTGTCCGGGGCCTTCGTCCCATAAGGGCAGACCTCCGAGCAAACATCACAGCCGAACACCCAGGGCCCCATGTCGCCGCGCAACTCGCGTGGGATCGCCCCGCGATGTTCGATGGTCAAGTAGCTAATGCAGCGCCGGGCATCGACTTCGCCCGGCGCCACGATGGCCGCAGTGGGACAGGCGTCGATGCATGCTGTGCAGGTGCCGCAGTTGGGCAGGGGTGATGCTTGCGCCGGACCGGGCTCGAACTGTTCAGCTGTCAGCAACTCTCCGAGGAAGATCCAGGGACCATGGGTGGGGGCGAGAAGATTGGCGGCCTTGGATTCCGTGCCCAAGCCAGCCTCGGCAGCGTGCGAGCGCTCGAGGATGGGCCCGGCGTCCACGATGCCGCGGGCCGGTCCGCTGAGCCCAGCCTCGGCGAGCCTCTTGCTCAGCTTCCGCAGGCGCCTGCCCATCCAGTTGTGGTAGTCGCGGCCGGCGGCGTAGCGGGCCACCCGGGCGCCGCCGGGCAGGTCGATCGCACCTCTATTATGTCCGGTGCCAACGATCAGCAGGCTGTGGGCCCCTGGGAGCACCTGGGAGGGGTCCACAATGCGCTCTCGCTGGCGCTCGAGGTAGTCCATGGACCCGTGGCGGCCCTGGTCCAGCCAGGATTCGAACTCAGGCGCGCGCTGGGGCCGCTGGAGGGGGGCCGCTGCGACCTGGTCGAAGCCCAGGTCAAGGGCGATTTCGAAGGCGACTTGGCGTGATTGCATCGGATGGGCGAACGTAAGCTGGGGCCTGCATGTTCCGCGGTTTTTGGAATTTCCTGGGGAGCCTAAGGATTTTGACTGTAAGGATTTGGAGCTGTTCGTGCTATGGGACCATTTGCACTCCGTGATTACCGAGTACCGATTCGGTAACCGGACCCTGGTCGGGGTTGTAGACTGTAACGTCGCCCATTCCCTGGTCCGACCGCGGGGTCCCAAAAACCCGCACCGGCTGCTCCCAAACACCCCCTGGGAGCCTCTGCCGACCTCTTTCAATCCCCCCCAACCTCCCCCCCCCGCTCTTCTGGTCCATGCAAGCGACGGATCCCTATAGCCCCGAGCTCTCCCTCTATAATGAGGGAGGTGTCGTCAGACTGCGGAAGCGTTTGATCGAGGCTAAGGATGAAATCGGGGCTGAGGAGCTGGCGCGCATGGAGGGCATCCTCGACGAGGAAGAGCGCACGACCGAATCCATCCGCGACGCGATTTCCACGCGCCTGATGGAGGTCTTCAAGGGGGACCGCAGCCGATCCTGCTTCGGGCTGCTGTACGAGCTCAATGGGGCCCATCTGGTGACTCAGGTGGCTGGGCGCTTGCGCCGCTACGCCAGCCGCGCGGACGCCCGCGACGTACTCCAGGAAGTCTTCTTCAACGTCTACCGGTACCCGCATCGCTTCAACTCAGCGCGGGAAGACGCATTTAGGGTCTGGTCGGCCATGATCGTGCGCAACACGGTGCTCAAGCACCTGCGCTCCCTGTCCCGAGGCGGCCGCACCGAGGTCAACTTTGAGGACATTCCTGATCAACCCGCTCCCGGCGCTCTCAGCCCGTTGAGCGGTGCCATCGAATCCGAAAGCCGAGGTGAGTGCGTGCAGGTCTACCTGACCTACTTGCAGCTCTACCTGAAGTTTTACGGGATGCTCTCTGAGCGCGAGCAACTGGCTTTGAAACTGGTCGAGGTCGACGAGTGCAGTTACCGGGAAGCCGCCGCGCAACTCGAGATCAAGCTTGAGAACCTCAAAATGGTGATTTTCCGGGCTCGCCGCAAGATTCACCGCTCCATGAAACGCGTCTTCGAAGGCCGCTCCCACGACTGCCGCCCCGCCAGGGACCCCAGACGCACCGAGAATTGTTCAAACACGAGAGGGAACGAGAGAAAAGTTGTCGCCCCGGAATCCCCGAGCGATATGAACTCTAGCGTGGGTCAGCACGGCACCACTGCTTCTGAGAGGACTGGCCCTGAAGGGGCTGGCGAATAATCATGGACGTACAAGACTGGCTGAACGAGTCCGAATCGCACTCTGCGTTCCAACTGGACCTGTCATGCATGCTCGATGGCGAGCTGGACGAAGGTCGTTCGGCGCGCGCCATGCTGCACCTTGAGGAATGCAACGTCTGCCGGGATTACTTCCACGACCTGCGCCAACAGTTGCGTGTGCACCGCGACGTGGCCGACCCCGATCGCCTCTTCGCCCGCATCGCGATGCTGACGGGCTCCTCGCCCCTTGAGAACGGCATGATTTGCGCCGAACTCCAAGCAGACGCAGAAGCCGTCGATCTCGTTCACCGTCTGGCCACCGTCTTCTACCAGCTCGGCAAGTCCTACATCCTGGCCGCTATCGATCCGGGCTTCCGGACTCGCATCTTCGAAGCCACTGTTTGCGTAGTGGAGACCAAGGACCAGGGACGTGGCTTTGTGGACGGCGTGCTGCTGCGAGGCACCGACGAAACGGCGCCGAAGCGCATCGGCGGATTGGACTGGCAGGAAGCTCGTCACATGCTCAATGGTCGCCTCGAGCGCATCGAAAGCCCCCTCGAGAAAGGCCGACGCCTGCTCGATGAGGCCCTCAGCGCCGACCCGGATCATGAGGAAGCGCGCCTTTACCGGGCCTTCCTGATGTCCCACGACGGTCGCCGGCTAGACGCCGCCAACGAGTACCGTCAGATCTTCAACACAGCCGTCAACGAGGGCAACCGCGGGCACGCCGCGACCCAACTCGGACTGCTGTATGGCGAGGAACGTAGCTATCGCAAGTCGATCGTGTGTTTCCGCTGGATCACGATGTCCGGGCTGGCCGACTCGGATGATCGCTTCTTCTTCGTGCGATTCAACTTGGGTAAGGCGTACGCCATGCTCGGGGACAAAGCTCGCGCACTGGACGCTTTTGAGACTCTGCTCGATCGTCACCCGGACCGGGTGGCGGAGGTCAGTCGCCTCTTTAGCAACGCGCCTCTCCTCCGAGAGGCCATTGATTCTCTTCCCGGATTTTCCGACGAGCTATTTCAACGCTGTGCAGCGTTGTTCGTCGGGGAAGACGGAGATTCTTCTCAAACCGATTCCTAGGGCTAGGAACGACACCAATCAGAGGCTGTGATGAAATTCATCAAAGACAAGGACAGGGGCTTGGCAGGTCGCATCGACTTGGCAATGGCAGGCGCGCTCTTTCTGGGTCTGCTCAGTTTTTCCGTAGTCGGAAGTTACACCCTTGCCGACGAGGAGACAGGGCAGGGCGATGACCCGCGGGATGACGATGGGCCCGGTGGCGGGTTCGCTACGGACGACGAGTTCGTTGGCAGTCTGCCCACCCGTGGACGCGACGATGAGCTGTTGACGGCTCCCGCGCCTGGGTTCTTCCTTCAAGGGCCGCGTAGCCAGGTTGAGCAAGCTGTACTCTCCGCCTCGGGTGGCGGTCACGCCACGATCGAAGTGGTCGAAGACTCAGGCAATGGATCCATCGGAGATGACATCATCAAGTTGTCCTTCGTGGGCACGGTGACGCTTCAACTGGACGCGAACTTTCTCTCGAACAGCAGCATCGAGGCCGGCATTGACTCGCTCGATCTCATCGGTGCTAGCTTGGCCACCGCGTTGACAGACGAGAGCCTGCTTATGACCGCAGTGCTGCCCGAGGAGAGCGACCTTTGCATGCCTCTCGCTGACTTCTCAAGTGCTGGGTTTCTGCAGCAAGGCATCCACATCCTGACCTCCAACCGCGAATACGGTCGCGATCAGATCGACATAGAAGCGATCGGAGGCCTCATCGAGGTCAAGCAGGGAATCCCGCTGGGTCTCTAGGGCACGCCGCTGACGATAGAAACACTCGCGCTTGTTTAGAAACGGGCGCGAGCGCGAAAAGCGGACACAATCCGCCTCTCAACGGGCCCTAGGCCCTGATTTTCTGGGACAACACTCGAAAGCTCCGAGGGCGCCACGGCGGCCCCGGGGCTTTCTTTGTGTCGAAGTCTCCTCCGAACTCGGAGGCCTGCCCCTACGCGCACAAGAAAGTTTGTCCTTCTCACTCATGCGGGTTGGGCTCCCTCCGACAACTCCCCTGACGCAACGAGGTGAGTCCAGAGACCAACTCCTCCTGGAACTTCCCGTTCCAGCCCTCCCAATCAGGAGTTGGCGCGCTTCCCAGGGCGCACCCTTTCCCGGCTGGACTCCCTCGACGCGTCCTTTTTTTTCGGAGGCCGTAACCGAGGCTCGGGCAAGACATGGAACCGCTTGCGATTCAGATTGGCGCAGCGAATGGTGTTCGGCCAGTCCTGGCCTTGAACGCCGATCTCAGTGCCGTGATGCGCGAAGGACGGGTGGTCGCCGGTGAAGTCCTGCAGACCCTCGATGGCAAGAGCATCTTGATCGGGATCGGTACCCACCGCGTGCCCGCCGACTCCAGCGTTGATTTGCAGCCCGGAGAGCGCTTCTTGGCGCGGGTTGAGAAGGGCGCGGACGGAACCGTACTCAAGGTGCTGGGATCCCATGGGGACACGGAGCCACGCCTGGCCGTCGCACTTCGCGATGTGGTGGGGGAGGATCGGCCCGTGGGCAAATTACTAGGGGACTTGGCTTCCAAATTGCGCTCCGCGATCGACAGTGGCTCGGGTTCCCGCGAGGACATGAAGGGCTTGTTCGAAAAACTGGGTAAGCACGTCTATTTGCCAGGTGCCAAGGCCTCCGACCTGCGCGCCATGCTCGCCCGTTCAGGTCTCGACTTTGAGGCGCTCCTGATGGCGGAAGCCAGTGGTGGCAAGGCGGCAGTCCAACTGAACAGGGTTCTCGGTAAGCTCGTGAACCAACTCATCGCCAAGTTGCAGGGGCTCTGGCAGGGGGCCGGGGTGCCACTCACCGCAGCCCAACTCGAGAGCCTTGGAATCAAACTCCTGCAGTCCCTGTCAGGAGTTCAAACTCCCGCTGAGGGGAATTCCCCTGCCAAAGCTTTGGCGAGTCTGGCTGCCGAGATTCGCGCCCGGCTCGGTAGCGCAGTGGCGTCGGCTACAGGTGGTGAGCGCCGCGCAAGCGCCTTGGCCGGGCTCGAGAAGATGCTCAGCAAGATGCTGGGTGAAGCGGGCCAGAAACCACTGACGAAGAGCCTGGCCGCAGCATTGCAGGCCAAGTCCGAGCCCAGTGCGCTGATCGGAAACCTCAAGGCTGAGTTGATGAGTGCGCTCACCAAGCTACCAGAGGGAGCGGCCAAGGAGTCCGTGTTGAAGGCCCTGGCCGGCATTGAGTCTGAGCAACTGTTGAACCTAGCCC
>JBLIMI010000033.1:0-12926 GCA_047638655.1 Minisyncoccia bacterium
CTCAACTGCGGGAAGCTCAATCGCCCCTCGCAAGAGCTTCGCGAGCTTCTTGATCGCCGGAACGCTCGTGCCCGTGCTCACGATTCTGGCGTTGCTATTGGCGCTCTTTTCCTACTCGGGCCCAATTACGCCCCTGCAGGCACTGGCAGACGGAGAGGTCATGTCGGCCGTCGGTCTCAGCCTCTTCTGCGCCACGGTCGCCGCCTTGCTCGGCATGGCGGTTGCCATTCCCACCGCTTACACCCTGGCACGGGTGCCTTTCCCGGGCCGGCGCTTCGTCGACACTTTGCTCGACATCCCGGTCGTGCTGTCCCCCGTGGCGATCGGGATGATGCTGCTCCTGGCCTTCCGCACCTCGCCCGGGTCCTGGATCCAGGAAAACTTGCTGCGCTTCGTGTTCGAGTTGCCCGGCATCATTCTGGCCCAGTTCATCGTCGTCTCCGCGCTCCAGATTCGCGTGCTGAAGAGCACATTCGAGGAGATTCCAGCCCGCACTGAATTGGTAGCACGCCTGCTCGGATGCGGACCCTGGAACGCCTTCTGGCGGGTCACGTTACCCCTTGCTCGACCAGGACTGATCTCCGCCTTAATCCTCGGTTGGGGACGGGCAATGGGCGAGTACGGCGCCACCGTCACCATCGCGGGGGCCATGCGTGGCAAGACCGAAACGATTCCCGTGGGCATCGCCTTGAACTGGAGCGCGGTGCGCGTGGATGCGACCATCGGTCTGATACTTGTGCTGGTGGCGACCACCTTCCTGGTCTTGCTGGCCTTGCGCACCATGGGCAGAGAGCATCGATGATTCGCCTCGAACAACTCGCTGTACGCTTCGGAACTTTCCAACTGCACGACGTCTCCCTGGAACTCCCCCAGGGCCGCACGCTGGCCCTCCTCGGTCCCTCGGGTGCTGGCAAGTCCATCTTGTTAGAGACCATCATGGGCGTTCGGCAACCGGCCAGCGGGCGCGTGCTGCTCGAGGGTGTGGATGCAGGGCACATGCCACCGGAAGCTCGCAACATCGCGTACATTCCTCAAGACTTGGCTTTGTTCCCGCACCTGTCCGTGCGCGAGAACATCCTCTTTGGCTCGCGCGCTCGCGGGCGAGTGCTGACCGAGTCCGCGCTCGATTCGCTCGTTCAGCGCTTGCGATTGGAAGGCGTGATTGCACGCAAGGACGTCGGTGGGTTATCCGGAGGCGAACGCCAACGGGTCTCCCTGGCGCGTGCGTTAGCTGTGGAGCCCCGGGTGCTCTTCATGGACGAGCCGTTCTCTGCGCTGGACCAAGCGCGCAGGATGGATGCGGTGGAACTCTTGCGGGATGTCAAAGCAGAACTTGGCACCACCATCGTGCTCGTGACCCATGACCTCGAAGAGGCTTCGGTGTTGGCGGACGACGTGGCCGTCCTACTCGATGGCACACTCGCGCAACACGGGTCACGGGACAGCGTGTTCCAGCGCCCCGAGAGTCGAGCGGTAGCGTTGTTCTTGATGATGAAGAACATCTTCGAAAGGGACGAACTCCCCCTCGAAACCCTCGAACGTGACGCCAACTGCCCCTGGGTCGGTGTGCGTCCGGAAGAGACCGTGTTGCTCACCGACACGGATGGCAGACCCAATTGTTTCACTGCCGTGGTGGAGGATGCGGTGCTTCTCGCGAGTCGCTGGTCCATCCGCTTTCGTGTTCCGATCGGAGAGCGCGCGGTTCGTATTGAAGCCTCCCTGCAACCCGGCCGCTTCCGGGTGCTCCAGCCCGTGCCCGGGCGTGAATTGGTGGTGCACCTCCCCCCCGAGGCGCTGGTTGGGCTTGAACGTTAGCATCGGGACCGGGCCCGATTGATCCCTTGGTGGCTCTCAAATCAGTTACCCACCCATCACCGGCCAGTCGGGCGGGACAGCCTATGTTTGATTCGCCCACAAGAGAGTGAGCGCGATTGGCGAGGAGCGAAGAGATTGCACAACCATGATTGAGAATCCCAGCCCAGCCCGCCGAGAAAGTAGAGCACTGGGTACCTCGCCACCGCTCGCCACACTCGATGAAACTCACCTCCAAGATCGCACTCACCTTCGGATCCTTCGCGATCGCCTTGGGAGGAGGTGTGTACCTGATGCAAGCCCGAGGAATCCAGCGCACGGACGCTGCTCTTGAGGAACTCGTCGTAGCACAGGCCCTAGCCGTCGGCACGCACACGGCCAGGCAAGTCGCCGCCACACGGGCGGTCTATACGTCCATGGTCGTCAGCAGTCTGCGCCCGCACGGTCCCGCATTCTTGGCGAACCCTCAGGATGGCGACGCCCCCTTGCCCGCCACATTCATTGGCGCCACTTCGTCCAAACTCGACGAAATAAACGGCGGATCAGGGGTCAGCTTTGCGTTGCGCAGCAAGTGGAACATCCATCCGGAGCAAGGCATTGCAACGCCCTTCGAGCAGCGTGCCTGGAAGAACTTGATGGACCAAGAGCGGCAGCATACGGGCGACTCGTCGGAGTCACTACAGATGCGGTACGAGCCCTACTACGAGACTGCGACAGCCGCGGATGGTCAGCAATTCGTCCAGGTCATGACCGCTGATATCGCGAGCAACGCGTCCTGCGTGGACTGCCATAACAAACTGGAACAAAGCCCCGAAATCCAGCTCATCCGCCCGGGCACACCTAAACAGTTTCAGCTCAATGACCTCATGGGAGCCGTGGTCACCACAGTGCCGACAACCGAGGCCCACGCCCTCACAGCCGGTCTCATCCAGAAACACAGAGGAAGCACCCGCGAGCTCTCCGCCTGGGTCTTTGGCACGCTTGGCACATTCTGCGTAGCGGCCTTGTTCATGACCCTCGGGCTCGGACGGCGCATCCGCGGCGTTGTGACCGAGGTCGAGGAACTCGCCAAGCTCAAGGGGAGCACAAGCGCTCGCCTGACCGAAACGGGAGATGATGAACTGGCAAAGCTCTGTCGTGCTATCAACACGCTACAAGTCCATCTGAGCGAGACTCTCTCCAGTCTCGATGACGGTGATGCACTGCAGACTTCTGCCACGAAACTCCTGGCCACCGCAGAGAATCTGACCAGCGATGCGTGCAAAACGACGGGCCAGATCGTGGCTGCGCAAACGGCTACAGCCTCCATCGCGGGGGCTATACAGCATGTCGACAAGCAAGTTCGCGACATCAACGGCATCATGGCCAATGTCTCCAGCTCAACCCACGAGCTCTCGGCCTGCATCCGAGAAGTGGCAGCGAGTTCGGAAGAGGCGGCTCTCGTTGCCCAGAATGCAACGACACGGGCGGAAGCGGGCAACGAGCGCATTAAGACCCTCGGAAAGTCCGCGGAGGAAATCGGCCAGGTCGTGACTACGATTCAAGAAATCGCGGCACAAACTAACTTATTGGCGCTCAACGCAACCATCGAGGCGGCTCGTGCAGGCGAAGCCGGCAAAGGCTTTGCCGTGGTTGCAACGGAGGTCAAGGAGCTAGCCGCCCAGTCCTCCAAGGCTTCGGAAGACATCCGCGCTCGAGTGCAGGGGATCCAACTTTCCACGACACAAGCAATGGAAGCAATTCAGGAGATCTCGACCATCATCGTCGACATCACCCAACTGTCATCGAGGATCGCTCTTGCCGTTGAGGAGCAAAGCCTCACCACCGAGGGAATTTCGAACGATGCGGCCCAAGCCTCGGCACTCTCCATTGAACTCGAGAAGGACATGGCCCAGATCGCGAGCAGTGCTGGGGAACTGCAAGTGCGCTTCACTGAGATGTCCGAGGCGTCCGAGCGCACCAGTGATCAAGCCGAGCAGACTCATGTGGCCGGGGAAGCCGTCCAAAGGCTGGCGGCCTCTGTTTCTACGATCCTCGAAAACTGCGGCTAAGCCCGGGTGATGTAGGTCAGGATCTCGACGATCTGCGCGGGCGACTCGCAAACCGCCAGGGCGCTGCGGTCGACTTCTTTTAGCGCGTGGGTCAGAGCAGGATCGTGCATGACGATCAGCGATTTCCCGAGGGCAGCAGCGTACCCAGCGTCAAAGGCTGCGTTCCATTGCCGGTACTTCTCGCCGAAACGCACCACCACCAGATCAGCGGCCTCGATCAAGCCACGGGTACGGATGGCATTGAGGCCAGCCCCCTTGTGGTCCTTCCAGTAATCGGACGTCTCCGCGCCCAAGATTTTCACCCCGCACTCATCACTTTGGCCATGATCAGTCACGGGAGTGCTGAACACCACGGGCTGACCAGTGCCTTCCATCGCCCCCAAGATTTGGTCACGCCAGTCGCTGTGAATCTCACCCGAGAGATATACGTTCCAAGTCTTTTGTGTACTCATGTGGTGGTGCACCGGAGGAGTGCTTCGGGAGTGGACCGGGCCATGATAAAGTCATGCCACCCTATCACCTCTCCCCGCCGAGTTGTATGCACCGCCTTTATCCGCTGCTGATCCTGGCCCTTGGTCTCTTGCTCCAACTCGCTCGCCCTGCCGGCGTTCAGGCGCAGGGCTCCTCTTCCAGCTTCGAGCAGGCCCATGTAGCAGCCACGAAGCGGTCGCAGACGGGCGACTGGTCTGGCGCGCGGAAAGCGTGGCTCGAGTTGTTGCGAACACACGCGGGCGCGACCTACGCCCGGCCTTACTTGCCGGAGATTCGCGTCGCCGTGCGGCGAGCCGCTTTCTGGAGCGACCACCGGCGCCCAGACGCCAAGAGCCTGATCACGGGCAAGCTCC
Organism: Minisyncoccia bacterium; assembly: GCA_047638655.1. GTDB lineage: Bacteria > Planctomycetota > UBA1135 > UBA1135 > JABACD01. Next base: position 4,709 of record JBLIMI010000033.1, read on the forward strand.
TCAGGTACAGCCGCAGCGCCGGTAAGATTCGGGTCAGCTACACCCCTGCCCAACTTGCCGACTTCGCCCCGATTGCCAACTACCTACTGCATCCAGCGCACTTCACGGGGACCTACACATTGGAGGTCGAGGGCACGCTGGAGGAACTCAGTGGGGTCACCCTACTGGTGGGCATGCAGGCTGGAAATGGCTACATGGTGAAGGCGGGCCTCAACATCAAAGGGGCGCTCACGTTTCAAAATCACCAGATCTCGCGTATCCAAAACGGCACGCCTGTTTTGCTGGAGAAAGCCAAGCCCAAGGAACGCGAGATCGGCAGGAGCCCCAAACGCTTCAAACTGAAAGTCAGCGTCAGCAAGAACTCCATCAAAGTGACCTACGACAGGCGAGCCATTCTCTCGACTAGCGACACTACGATTGCGCTCGGGCAATTTGGAATCCTCACGCCCGCCACTTTCGGCGTTCTCACCGTTGATGGAGACATCGGTGTCTCATGGATCGAAGACCTGATCGACAGCTCGGTACAAATCGAAACCCTGGCTTTTGAAAAGACCTACCAGGAGCCTCCGGAGTTCCTGGCCTGGGAGGCGGGACCCGTGCTGAAGAGATCATCCCGTAAATTAAACGAGCTCGCTTCTCAATTGCCATTCCCCGACCTCTACACGAAGCTTCAGCGCAAACAGATCACGCGCATCCAGGAATGGATCGATGCGGGGCTAGGAGCCCAGGTCGAGGCCGAAATTCGCGCCCTCCCCGACCCGGACTTCACCCCCGCCACGCGGCAGTTCTTGCTGGTGCTGCATGCCCTCAAGCTGGAACGCTACACGCAAGCCGTCGAGGCGATTGAGGCCTTGGCAAAGCTCAAGCGGCTTGAGCCGGAGATGCAAGTACTCGAGGCGATCCTCAACACCCGGGTGGAGCGCAGAGACCGCGCGATCAGCTTGCTGGAGCAACTCATCCAGAAGCGGCCGGATGACCCGGCGTTTCACGCGGAACTGGCCCAACTACTGCTGCTCGGGGGCAAGCTCGATGCCTCCCGCAAACGGATCGATGCGGGGCTCGCCATCGCCCCTGGCGATGTGGAGTTGCACGAACTCCGTGGCCAGGTGGCCAAGGCCAGCCAAGGCCCGTCTTGGAGTCGAGTTCAAAGAGCTACGGGCGACTTTTTTGAAGTGGCCGCGAACATCGATTCACGGACCACTCGGCTCATCGCCCGAGAAGCCGACCAAGCCTTGGCTCACTACGCACAGCAACTGGGCGCACTTCCCTCAAAGAACCCAAAGCGCAAGCTCTACGTCTTCTCGGGCTCCCAGGGATACAGCAAGTACATCGAGGGCGTGGAACCCGCCAATCCGGAGAACACGCTCGGAGTTTTCAGTCCGCGCTTGAAGCAAATCCTTCTTTGGAATCAGCCAGAACTCGGTCACACCATGCGTGTGGTGCGCCATGAAGTCATGCACTCCTACACCGATGTGACGCTAGGAGAAATGCCGACATGGCTCTCCGAAGGCATTGCCGAGTACTACGCCCAGGCCAAACAGGAGAGTGGCCAATGGAAGCTCGGCCTCGATGTGGAACTGCACATGGGAGCACTCAAGCGTCTCGGCCTCCGGAAGTTAAGCGTAGAGCAGTTGCTCACGCTCAGTCACGAGGAGTTCATGGCGAACAGCCAGTACAGCTACCCGACCTCCTGGGCACTGGTTCACTACTTGCTACATTCGACTCGGACCAACCGGGCACTCTTCGATGAGCTCTGGAAGATCCTGGAGGGTGAGATCGATGCCAATTCAGCCGTCCATCAGGTGTTCGAGAAAGTGAATCTCGAACGGCTAGATCAAGACTTCTGGGACGATCTCGAGAGGCGATTGAAGTGAAGCCCTGCGGCTCCGCTGGCCCCTCAACATGAGCTCACTGCGTTCCAACCCGCGACTCTTGTGCATCTACCATGCACTGCAGATGAGTCTGTTCCCCATGGCCATCCTGACGGTCTTCTATCATCAGGAGCTCGGGATGGACATGAAGCAGATCATGCTGCTACAAGGCGCCTTCGGCCTTGTGATGGCGCTCTTCGAGTTCCCCTCGGGTTACTTGGCGGACCGCATCGGTTATCGGCGCACGCTGATCATCGCTTCCGTACTCAATGCTCTCGGGTGGTCGGCCTACGTCCGAGCAGAGTCCATCCTCGAAATTCTGTTTGCGGAAGCCATCCTTGGGATTGGTATCTCTCTCGTCTCCGGAACGGACATGGCCCTGCTCTACGAGTCTCTTGAAGAGACGGACGAGGAGACCCAATTTGGTCACTGGGCGGGCCGCGTGAAGTTTTGGGGGCAACTGGGAGAGGGCACCGCCGCCATCGTGGCTGGATTCCTCTACGTGCACTGGAACCGCCTGCCCTTCATTCTCGAAGTGGGAATCTGGGTGGTCAATATTTTCGTGGCCTGGAGGCTCGTAGAGCCAGCGCGTCACCGCCCGCCGATCCATGACAATTGGAAGCAAGTCAAGGCGATGGTGCACCACGTGGCCGTGCAAGACGTGCGCTTACGCGCCATCGTCCTGCTCACCATCGCGCTCGGGATGAGCTCCTTCATGCCGGTCTGGACGATCCAGCTGTACGGGATCGAGGCCGGCTTGCCCGCTAGCTGGCTGGGAGTCATCTGGGCAGTGGCGAATTACTCCGTCGCCGTCGGATCCCTCTACTCGACGCGCGTCAGCGGAGTCTTGGGAGTGCGGCGACTCGTGATCCTGTGCATCGCTCTGATCGCCCTCGGCTACTTCGGCATGGGGCTCACCCACGCCATCTGGGGCATCGCGTTCTACTTCTCCCTGACCATCATGCGCGGGCTCTTCGGCCCCAGCATTCATCATCTCGAGCAGCGCCGCATCCCCTCATCGGACCGGGCCGGCTTTGTTTCATTGCGCAGTCTGCTCTTCCGCTCCAGCTTCCTCATCCTCGCCCCCCTCGTCGGGATCGGGATGGACGCCCAGGGGCAGCATCCGGTGCTTCTCGTGCTCGGTGTACTTCTGTCCCTGGCAGCGGCCTTGGGTCTCTGGAATCTCGAACGCTCCGGTGCCCTCGAATCGACCTAGCTGCAAGCTAGACGAGCTCTAGAGAGCGTTTCGGCTCGATGTTCGCTATTCTGTCGGGGCAAGTCATCTCGACGAGTCTCGGTCCAGTCCGCCCCATCTCCCATGTCGCTCCAACGAATCATGCGTTTCACGCCCTTGCTCCTCTCCTCGGCACTACTGCTTGGGTGTTCGGCAGTCAGCCAAGGCTCGCAATCAGCGGAGTCCGAAACCTCAGATGGCGCCCCCGCTCGCAGGAAGCCGGACCCCCTTGAAACTCACTCCATGGAAGGAGTGCGACCCTTGACGAGAGTGGGCTCACTCTTGTTGGCAGGCCAACCTACCGAAGAGGCGCTTGAGCAACTCCAGGAAGGTGGAGTTCAAAACGTACTCGACCTACGGCTCGCCAATGAGAACCGAGGCTTCGATGAGCGCGCCCGCTGCAAGTCCCTGGACCTGACCTACACCCCACTCGGCTTTGGGGGAAACCTGCCGCCGAACGACCAGGTTTTTTCCACGGCACGCCTGACCATGGCCTGGTACCTAGAGGGCGAGCACGGTGATCTCCTCGTGCATTGCGCATCCGCCAATCGGGTCGGTGCTGTTTGGCTCGCATTTCGGGTGATGGATGAGGGCGTGCCCTGGGCCACCGCACTGGCAGAAGCCAAGCGCATCGGACTGCGCTCAAAGCCAATGACCGAAGCCGCCCAAGACTACGTCCTCGGGGCCGGCCGCCAAGCGCTCGGCAAGCACAAGCTCAAGGTCAGAAAGCAATACCCGAATATCCTTGGAATCAACGTCGATGAGTTGTCTCGCCAACTGACCACAAGCAAGAAGCCGCTCATGTTGGATGTCCGCGAACCAAAGGAGTTCGCCGTCAGTCACCTGCTCGGTGCACGCAGGGCCAGCAACTTGCAGCAAGCCAAAGACCTACTAAGAGGCGAGCCCAAGGACAGAGACATTGTCGTGTACTGTTCCATTGGGTACCGCTCGGCCGAACTTGCGAGCGCCCTGCAAACGGCGGGTTATGATCATGTCCGCAACCTGGAGGGATCCATCTTCGAGTGGGCCAACACGGGGCATCGGGTCTTCCTCGGCGAACGCGAGGTGAGCCAGGTCCACCCTTACGACGCAGAGTGGGCCAAATTGTTGGACCGCACACGACGGGCAAAACTCGAATAGCCGTCTTTCTGTAATCCTCATGGGAGAACTACCGCACATCATTCCTGAATTCGCACGAGCGATCGCTAAGGCCGGTGGCCGAGCGTTGCTCGTCGGTGGGTGCGTGAGGGATCGCTTCCTGGGCGCCGACTCAGAGGATCACGATCTGGAAGTCTTTGGGCTGGACCTGGACACACTCGAGAGCACCCTCGCTGCCTTTGGCAAAGTCATCACGGTGGGCCGCAGCTTTGGCGTTCTCATGGTGCAGGGGCACGAAATCGACTTTTCGGTTCCGAGGCAGGACAACAAGATCGGGCGCACGCACAAGGACTTCCGTTGCGAGTTCGACCCGAACATGAGTTTCGAGGAAGCCGCGCGCCGGCGCGACTTGACCATCAACAGCATGGGCCTCGATCCCCTCACGGAGGAACTCTTCGACCCCCACGGAGGCCAAGGCGATCTGCGCGAGAAGCGCCTGCGAGCCACAGACGTGCAGACTTTCCCCGAGGATCCTCTGCGCGCGCTGCGGGTGGCGCAATTCCTGGCGCGCTTCGAGTTCGAACCGGACGCAGAGTTGCACACCCTCTGCTCTCAATCCGACCTGCTCGAACTTCCCGGCGAACGGCTTTGGGGAGAGCTCAAGAAGTTGCTGCTCCTCAGCCCGCGACCCTCCCTGGGATTGGACTTCCTACGCACAACGGATCTTCTGCGTTTCTTCCCCGAGTTGAAGTCCATGGTCGGTGTTCCGCAAGATGCCACTTGGCACCCGGAAGGTCCGGTTTGGGACCACACGCTGATGGTCGTCGATGAAGCCGCAAAGCTCCGCACTGATGACGAGCAAGAGGACTTGCTGTTGATGTACGGAGCGCTGTGCCATGACCTCGGCAAGCCCTTGACCACATTCACGGACGAGGAGGGCCGCGTCCGGTCCCCCAATCACTCGGACAAGGGCGTGCCCCCCACCGAGAGTTTCTTGGAACGTCTTCGTGCCCCGCATCAATTCGTGGATCGGGTCTGCGCCTTGGTGCGGCACCATCTCGCGCCAGCCTTGCTCACTCAGCCAGAGGTCACCCCGCGGGCCTACCGGCGCCTAGCCCGTCGGCTCGGTGAGGCCGGCGTCTCGATGCTGCAACTCGAACGCGTCGCGCGAGCGGACCATCTGGGCCGCACCACCCCCGAAGCCCTGGCCCGCGAGTACGCAGCCGGTCCCAAGTTCTTGGCCGAGAGCGCGCGCCTCCAAATCGAAATGGAGCCGGAGCCCGCCGTCGTTCAGGGTCGTCACTTGCTCGAGCGCGGCTTGCAAGCCGGGCCACATTTCGCGCTCATTCTTGAGCGTTGCCGAGAAATCCAGGAAGAGACCGGCAGCCGTACGCCCGGCGTCGTGCTCACTCGCTACGAAGCGGACTTCGGAGCGCTGCAAGACACGCCTGGTTAAGAAGCACCGCCTCTCTCAGCAGGACAATTGTAGCCCGGCCCTTGGCTTGCTACCGTCTTGCCTCGCCCGGTTCTGAAGAATGGCTTCCAGCTTCCTCCCTTCCGGCGTCACAGCAACCAACACAACGAAGACGAGGACCGATGGCCAGCGAGCGATTGAAAAACTACGTGGGCGGGCAATGGATTGAATCCACTTCGCAAACCAGCGGCCCAGTGCACAACCCAGCCACAGGCGAACTCATCGGCGAGTGTCCCTTCTCAAGTGCCGAGGAAGTCGACCAGGCGGTGCAGACCGCCAAAGAAGCCTTCAAGACTTGGCGGCGAACGCCAGTTGAAGAGCGCATCCAACCGCTCTTTCGCTTGAAGGCCCTGCTGGACGAACACGCGGAAGAATTGGCAGCCATCCTTACCCGCGAACACGGCAAAACGCTGAACGAAGCACTAGGTAGCGTGAAACGCGGCATCCAGATGGTGGAAGCAGCGACCAGCGCTCCCTCTATGTTGATGGGACAAGTGCTTGAGGACATCTCATCGGGAATCGACTGCCACTCGGTCCGTCAACCCATGGGAGTCTTCGCGTGCATCGCGCCCTTCAACTTCCCCGCGATGGTGCCCCTGTGGTTCTTTCCTTTCGCCGTTGCCTGCGGCAACACGTTCATCGTCAAGCCCTCCGAACAGGTCCCGTTCAGCCAGCGCAGGATCTTCGAACTGATTCACGAAGCGGGCTTTCCGGCGGGAGTCATCAACATGGTGAATGGCGCTCACGACGTGGTCAATGCCTTCATCGACCACCCAGACATTTCGGGACTCTCGTTCGTTGGGTCCACGCCCATTGCCGAGTATGTCTACAAGAGCGCTTGCGCCAAACTCAAGCGCGTGCAAGCCCTCGGCGGCGCCAAGAACTACATCGTGGTGATGCCCGACGCTGACATGGAGTTCACCCTCGACTCGATCACCGAGTCCGCAATGGGATGTGCGGGCGAACGATGCCTGGCCGCCTCCGTCATTCTCTGCGTGGGCGACTGCAAGGCACAAGTTCGTGCGGGCCTCGAGCAACGCATGAAGAAGCTGGTGGTCGGCGACGGATCGAAGCCTGGCGTTCAGATGGGCCCAGTGATCAGCGCCACGCACAAGCAGAAAGTCCTGGCCAAGATCGAGGCCGGCATTTCCGAGGGCGCCGAACTCGTCCTCGACGGACGCCACCCAGATGTGCCCGGCGACGGCTACTTTGTGGGGCCGACACTCTTTGATGGCGTCAAGGAAGGCATGACGATCGCCCAAGAAGAGATCTTTGGCCCCGTGGTGTGTTTGATGGAAGTCAAAGACCTGGACGAGGCCATGGACATTGCGCGCCGCCAACCCCTGGCCAACGCCAACTCCATCTTCACGACTTCTGGCAAGTCAGCCCGCCAGTTTGGCTACGAGGTCCCCGCCGCCATGGCCGGTGTCAACATCGGCGTTGCCGCCCCCATGTCCTTCTTCTCGTTCGGTGGTTCCAAGATGTCTTTCTTTGGAGACCTCAAAGCACACGGCCGCGAAGCCTACGACTTCTACACCGATCGCAAAGTCCTCATCTCTCGCTGGTAGAAACCCCACGCCCCGTACTGAACCCGGGAACCACCCATGAGCAGAATCATCAAAGGCGGCTTGATCCAATGCGCAAACCCCATCAACGACGAGAGTCGGCCGGTGGCCGAAATTCAGGCCGCAGCCTATGAAGCCCACATTCCTTTCATTGAGGAAGCCGGCAAGCAAGGCGTTCAGATGCTCTGCCTACAAGAGATCTTCAACGGTCCGTACTTCTGCCCGAGCCAGGACAAACGTTGGTACGACGCTACCGAACCGGTGCCTGGCCCGACCGTGGAGGCGCTAACGCCCTACGCCAAGAAGTACGAAATGGTGATCGTCGTTCCCGTCTACGAACGTGAACAGGCTGGGGTCTATTACAACACGGCCGCGGTCATCGACGCCGATGGCACCTATCTGGGCAAGTACCGCAAGCAGCACATCCCCCACACCAGTGGCTTTTGGGAGAAGTACTTCTTCAAGCCCGGCAACCTCGGCTACCCAGTCTTCCAGACGCGCTACGGCAAGGTAGGAGTCTACATTTGCTACGACCGCCACTTTCCTGAGGGCGCGCGCTTGCTCGGGCTGAACGGCGCTGAAGTGGTGTTCAATCCCAGCGCGACCGTCGCCGGACTATCCCAATACCTCTGGAAGCTAGAGCAGCCAGCCCATGCCGTGGCCAACGGTTACTTCATGGGTTGCATCAACCGCGTTGGGACCGAGGAGCCCTGGAACATCGGCAAGTTCTACGGCTCGAGCTACTTCGTCAACCCGCGGGGGGAATTCCTCGCCGAGGCGTCAGAGGACAAGTCCGAATTGATCACCGCCGACATGGACTTCGACCTGATCGAGGAAGTTCGTCGAGTTTGGCAATTCTATCGCGACCGTCGCCCCGAGACGTACGGTGACATGAGCGAACTGCTGCCCTGATTCCACGCCAAACGACACGCACCCGCTGACCTAAGAAGAACACATGGGAATCCTGATCAAGAAC
>JBLIMI010000034.1:0-12907 GCA_047638655.1 Minisyncoccia bacterium
CAGGAGTCACTAGCCCCAGCTCCAGCAGCACTTGTCCCAATTGCACCTCGGTGAGGTCCTGCTTCATGGACGGCGGTGTGCTCGCGTTCATGCTCAGAGCCGGAAGCTTGGGGGAACCACTTCCCCCGTTTGGCCCCGGTCCTTGTTTCTTCAAGGTCAGCTCGTTTCCGCCGTGCGCTGCCGCAGGAGGCGACGTTCCCCAGGAATTGACCTTCTCCTCCGGAAGCGGCTGCAGTGCCGCCCCATCGAGTTGGATGCTGCGATACATGGAGCACTCCGCGTTCACCAGCAAGCGTGTCAACATCGTGAGCATCGCCTCGGGCGTCGGCTGCATGCCTTCGGCCAGGTACCTCATCAGGTCACTGGCTGCGTCCAGCAAGAATCCAAGATCAGGGTTGGGAACGTCGCGTGACGCCGTCTTGATTTCGTACAGCTGGCCGATGAGGTTGCGCTGGGCGTCGAGGTCCTTGGCGTTGGAATTCGCAACTTCCTTGACGAATTCACCGATACTAATTCTAGTGCTCATGATGGGCTCTTAAATGGGTGTTGAGGGGTATCGGCCCCCTTGAGAGGATGCCTTGACGCCAATCGGAATAGAGCGGGGAATTGAGCTGACTCTTTGGATCGAGTTCGGGACCGTCAGAGTGGTTCCCCCGCCCCCTCACCTGCCGTAGGATCTGGCGCCCCATGGCACGCCCCTCCGAACCCCCCAAGCGCCAAATTGGCCTCCTGCAAGCCACTGGCGTGGGGGTTGGTGCGATTGTCGGGGGCGGAATCCTCGCCCTGGCCGGGGCGGCCTATGCGGTCACGGGCCCTTCTGCGGTACTGGCGTTTGCACTAAATGGAGTTATCGCGCTCCTAACCGCTCTCTCCCTCGCCGAGATGGCCTCCAAGTTCCCCGAGTCCGGAGGCGCTTACACCTATGCGCGCAAAGTGCTCTCGGTGGAAGCAGCTTTCACCGTGGGTTGGGTGGTCTGGTTTGCTTCGATTGGAGCTACAGCACTCTACGCCATCGGCTTCGCTCACTTCGGGCTCCTCATGGTCCGCGAATTATGGATGGCGGCTGACAATGCCCCCATCGCCTGGATGACGGCCGAGAGTTCACCGCGTATCGGGGCCATCGTGGTCACCCTGCTGCTTTCGGTGTGGTTGGCCTACAGTCGAAAAGGGCCGAGCACATGGGCCAATGTCGGCAAACTATTGGTCTTCGCGGTGCTCTTGGCCGGCGGTGCTTGGGCCCTGTTGAATCGTCCTGGCGTCGAGGTCAAAGACGCGCTCCAACCATTCTTCGCCAATGGTCACGTGGGTCTCTTCCAGGCCATGGGCTACAGTTTCATCGCGCTGCAGGGGTTTGACCTGATCGTGGCGGTCGGCGGCGAAGTGCGTGACCCCGCGAAGAACTTGCCCCGCGCCATGGTGGGCTCCTTGCTCATTGCCCTTGCGATCTACCTTCCACTGCTGTTGCTGGTCACCGTCGTCGGACTTCCAAGTGGCGAGACCATTGCCGAGGCTGCCCGCGCTAATCCCGAGGGCATCGTTTCGATTGCTGCTCGATTCTTCTTGGGTCCATTCGGCTACTGGTTGGTGATCATCGCAGCGGTGCTGTCCATGTTCACTGCTATGCAGGCGAATCTGTTCGCCGCAGGACGCATCGCAAGCACCATGGCACGAGACAGGACCCTCCCCAAAGTCATGGGGCGCCAGCACGGAAAATACGGCACCCCCGCCAACGCCACGTACTTCACGGCGCTCATTGTCATCGGTCTGCTGCTGCTCTATCCCGATGTAGCTACCGCAGGCGCCGCATCAAGTCTCATCTTTCTGGTCACCTTCGCCATCGCACACCTGATCTCGATCCTTGTGCGCCAGCGAAGTAGCCTGAGACCGCCTCCTTTTCGCACGCCCTGGTTTCCCGCTGTACCTGTACTCGGTGGGCTCGCCTGTTTGGCGCTCGCGCTCTTCCAAGGCATCGCCGTGCCTGCAGCCGGAACTGTGGTCATGATTTGGTTGGGGGCGGGAGCAACCTTATTCCTGGCGTTGTTCGCCCGAGACGCCAGGGTGCATGATGCTCTAAAAACTGCTGTAGAGCCCGAGCTCGTCACTCTACGAGGCAATTCGCCACTGGTCCTGGTTCCCATTTCCAATCCGGAATTCGTGGAAGACATGATCACCCTGGCGCACTCTTTGGTTCCCGCCAGCGTTGGGCGCGTGCTCTTGCAAGCGGTGATCGTGGTGCCCGGAGATTGGGATCCCGAACGCGACCCAACGCCCCTGGATCGCATGCAGGCCCTGCTTCCAAAACTCTTGAAGGCTGCAACGCGTGCCGGCGTTCGTGCCGAGACCCTAACTACCGTGGCTAAAGACCCGATGGCTGATATCGCCAGGGTCACTCGATTGCATCGCTGCGAGTCTGTGGTCCTCGGTCTCACCGAATTGTCCGGAGACAGCACGGGATCACCCCTCGAACTCTTGCTCGGAACGCTCGATGCGGACGTGGTCATCATGCGGGCTCGTCCTGGCTGGAGACTTTCCAAGGTAAAGCGCATCCTCGTCCCCATCGGAGGCGGTGGAGGCCAAGAGAACTTGCTGGCGCGCTTGCTAGGTAGCCTGTCACGTACGGCAGAATTGGAAGTTACCCTACTGCGCGTCGTTCCCGAAGGGAGTTCACTCAAGGAGCGGAAACGTATCAGGCGCGACCTCGACCAGCTCTCCAATGATGTCCATGCCGGGAACTCGAAAGGTGAAGTGCTCGCGAGTGATACTCCCGTCCAGTGCGTGGCCGATCGAGCGATGGACTGTGACTTGGTGATACTGGGTGTCCAACGCATTGGACGGCACAAGAAAGTATTCGGGCGCTTTACGCGCGCCCTTGCGGACCGTTCCAATTGCGCTCTGATCGTTATGAGTCGTCGAGGGTAAGTCATGGAGGGCAATGAGAATCTGAGCCTAAAGCGGGTCACAACGGTCTGGTGGCCACTGGCCGCCAGCTGGCTCCTGATGGGTGTCGAGTTACCGCTCCTGACCGCCGTAGTGGAGCGCATGGCAAACCCGGACATCAATTTGGCCTCGTTCGGGTCGATTGTCCTGCCGCTGTCGCTGCTCATCGAGTCCCCCATCATCATGCTGTTGGCGGCAGCCACAGCACTCGTACGCGACCGCCAGTCCTATGCGCGCCTGCAAAGCTTCACGACCGCTAGCGCGATCGCCCTGACTGTATTGCACGTCGTTGTGGCCTTCGGACCCAGTTTCGACTGGCTCTGCATGGACCTGCTTGAGGTGCCCCGCGAACTCCTCGAGCCTGCGCGACGGGGAATGCAGATCATGACGCCCTGGACCTGGGCCATCGCCTACCGGCGCATGCAGCACGGCGTCTTGATTCGTGCGGGGCACTCACGAGCAGTGGGTGTCGGGACACTGGTCAGACTCGGTGCAAACGTGTTCGCGATGGTCCTAGCGGGCAACATGACGTCATGGTCGGGCATCGTGATCGGCACCATTGGAATTTCCGTCGGCGTCACCTGCGAAGCCATCTTCGCAGGGATACTCGTCCGGCCCATCGTTCGCGATTTGCCGGAAGGCGATCCCACGCAAGACCATATCTTGCCCTGGAAGCGATTGTTCAAGTTCTACGCCCCCCTCGCGATGACTCCGTTGATCACGTTGATTCTACCGCTTGTTGGTTCAGCGGCGATGTCGAGGATGCCCAACCCGATGCTCTCCCTCGCTGCATGGCCTGCAGTGCACGGACTCGTGTTTCTATTTCGCGGTGTAGGCATGTCCTACAACGAGGTGGTGGTCGCTCTCATCCATGAACCCGGTAGCATCCCTGTCTTGCGCCAGTTCACCTGGCGCGTCGCCGCCGGCACCATGGCCCTATTAGCTTTGGTAGTCCTGACCCCACTTTCCAGCTTGTGGTTCACCCAAGTGATGCATCTCTCGCCGGAAGTGGCCCGGGTCACACGTCTGGCTACCGGCTTCGCGCTCTTGATGCCCGCTTACCAGGTAGCACAGAGTTGGTACCAGGGGGTGTTGGTCGCGAGCGGGAAGACCCGCGCCATTCCCGAAGCCGTGGCCCTCTACTCCTGCCTGGCTGGCGTGATTTGCCTGGCCGGGGTGCGGTACACGACCGTCACCGGCATTTACTACACCGTGCTGGCCTTCACCTGCGGTGGCATCGTCCAAACCGTTTGGCTATGGCATCGGAGCAAGCAGGCGATAAGGCAGTTTTCCGAACCAGCACTGCTCGCCAAGCAAAGCCAACCGGATGCCTTAGATCCAAGTGCTTAGGTCAACTCATCGTCGCCCGCAGAGAGCGGGCACAAGACAACCTTACTGTTCGGTTGCGGGCTCTCCCGCCTCCTGCCAGCCACCGCCTAGCGCCAGGTAGAGCGAAATCAACGCCTTGGCATGATCCGCCTTGCTGATTTGCAGGGAGTCTTCCAGTGCGAACAGGGAGCGCTCAGCATCCAGCACTTGCTGGAAGTCATCGATTCCTTCGGCGTAGCGTTGGCCGCTCAATCCAACGGAGATTTGAGTGGCAGCGACGGCCCGTTCCAGTGCCGAATAACGAGTGCCCTCTCGGCTGTAGGAGACGAGCGCGTTCTCGACTTCTTCCAATGCCTCGAGCAGTGTGGCCTCATAGGTCAGGAGTGCCTGATTCACTCGCTCCTCTTGCACATCGATGTTGTTGCGCACACGACCAAAATCGAACAGGTTCCATGAGAATCCAAAGCCCAAGTTCCAGAACCCAGTCGTGCCCCCCGAGTCGAACCGCGCCCCCTCGATCGCGCCGACGCCGGCGCTACCGGGCAAGTAAAAGTGCGGGTAGAGGTCCGCGACCGCCACACCAACGCGGGCCGTTTGAGCCGCGAGCTGCCGCTCCGAGGCGCGCAAGTCCGCTCGTTGCCTCAATAGGTTGGCGGGAATACCCACAGCGATTTGATCCGGCACGACGGGAAAGCGGGTGAACACAGCCAAATCCTCGTAGAGCGAAGCCGGGTTCTGTCCGAGCAAGACACCCAAACGGTGCATGGAACGCCGCAAGCCGACAACCAAGAGGGGCACACTGGCCTCCGTGGTCGCCAAGTTGGAGGACGCTTGAGCTGTGTCTAGAGCTGAACTTGCTCCCGCGGTGAATCGTTGTTGGGCGAGCACGAGAGACTCGCTCTGAATTTTGATGTTCTGTTCGGCAATGGCCAGCCGGACCTGAAAATTGCGTACGTCCACGTAAGTGAACGCCACCTCCGCGGCCACCAAGACACGCACATCGCGCAGGGTCTCCTCTGCGGCCTGCAAGTCGGCATTGGCCGCTTCCTCCGCGCGCCGTACCCCACCGGCCACATCGAGTTCCCAGGCCATCTCTGCAGCCACCTGCCAGGTGTTAGATGTCGATCCACCGAGGAGGCTACTAGATCGACCAGCATTGCCATTCACGTTCACGTCAGGCAATAAGTTGGCGTGGGCGATACCACGAAGCGCTCGGGCCTCGTTCACGCGACTGAACGTCAGCGCCAAGTCCTTGTTGTCGGTGAACGCACGCTCGATCAGATCGTTGAGCAGCGGGTCTTCGAGTTGTTCCCACCAAACGGCCAACACGGCTGGGTCGGGGCTCAAAGCGCCTTCCAACTCATTGGCCCACAGATCTGGGGTCTCAGGTATGGGGACCACATAGTCAGGGCCGACCGCAGTGCAGGCGCCCAGGGCCACCAGCGTTGCGGAGGAGAAAAGTATGCGAACGCGCCGCTGCATGGGAATTCTTGAGGATTGCATGTGTCTGAATTCAGGCGTCGAATGTGGCGGGAAGGACGCGCATGCCCAGGCGTTCTGCAAACGTCACGTAGGCCGTCGGAATCACGAGCAATGTAAGCGCCGTGGAGAGAACCAAGCCAACGATCATGGCGTAGGACATTCCGGCCCACATGGGACCACCGAAGATGGCCAGTGGCAGCAAGCCCCCGACGGTAGTCAAGGTGGTCAACACGATGGGCTTCATGCGGGCATTGCCCGCCCGGGCCACGGCTTCTCGAAGGGGTTTGCCATTGCCCACACCCTCCTCAATGAAGTCGATCAAGATGATTGCATTGTTGATCACCACACCCGCTAAAGCCACGATCCCGAGCATGGGCATGAAGCCAAGCGCCCAGCCAGTTACATAGAGCCCTATCAGTGCTCCAATCAAGGCCAGAGGAACCGCCATCAACACGATGAAGGGCTTGAGCAATGAGTTGTATTGCGAGACCAGCACCAAGAGGATCAGAAGCATGCTGATCTGCATCGCACCTCCGATATTCTCACTGCCTTTGGCCGATTCGTAGGCTTCGCCACGTACATCGAGGAAGTAGCCCGGCGGCATGGTCGCGACGAACTCCTCAAGCCCCTCCTGAATCTCGGCCGCCACGCGCGTGCTGAGGAACCCCTGCTCCACCGCGCAACTCACAGAGATCGTACGGCGATTGTTGACCCGTCGGATCAACTCGGGTTGCCAGGCAGTCTCGATCGTGGCCACCGAGGAGAGAGGTACCTTGCCTGACTTGCCATTGACGAAGAGGCCGCTGAGGTCCTCCGGTCCACTTCGCTGGTCTTTGCGAAGACGCAGCATCACATTGATGCTGTGGTCGCCTTCGTGCAAGGTGGTCAAGTACCCGCCCGAAAGCAAGTCGTTCAGGGTCTCGGCGATGCTGGCATTGGAGACACTCGCGAGGTTGGCGGCCTCTTCCTGGATTTCAACGGCCAGTTCGAGGCCAGAATTCCCCCAGTCGTGGACGGGGTCCGATGCCCCAGCAACAGCGCGGCAAATGGCCTGCATTTCCACGGCAGCCTCACGCAGGATGGAAGCATCAGAACCAGTCAGGCGGAACTCGATTGGGTTCTTGATGGGCGGCCCAAGCATGTAGCGCCGAACGTCCACCCGCGCACCGGGTATGTCCGCGCACAGCACGTTCAACTCGTCCGCCCAAATTCCTGACAAGGACGGCTCGGTCGTATTCACGACCAGCAACGCATAGTGAGGCACAGAGTCTTCCGGCGCCATCGTCAACATCATGCGTGGCCCCCCCATGCCAACATAGCTAACCGCGCTGGCCAGCATGTCTTTCTGCACTCCATCGACGTCGCGCATGCGGCTGTCGAGCAAGCGTTCTTCCACCTCTGCGCACACACGATCCGTTTCGGCCATGGGCGTGCCTTCAGGCATCCAGACGTGCACAAAGAACTGGTCACGGTATCCAGCGGGAAAGAACTGCATCCCGATCAAGGGGGCCAGTTGCAGCGAGAGGATTACCGCGGTAGCGGCACTGCCCAGCGTGAGCAGCTGATGCCCCATGCACCAGCGGATGACCTTGTCGTAGACTTTGCCAATCCCCGTCAGCGCTGGGTCTTCGGGTTCGCTATCCCCTGATCCCTCGGGGACCTTCAGGATCATCGCGCAAAAGAGTGGTGTGACCGTCATGGCCACAACCCAACTAATCAGCAGGGTGATGGAAACCACGATCGGCAACGACGCCATGTATTCCCCGGAGCTTCCAGGAATGGTGAGCATTGGGGCGAAAGCGGCAACCGTAGTCAGTGTGGATGTCAGGATCGGAATCGCCAATCCGTGGGCCCCTTCGATGGCCGCTTCCACGCGCCCCTTGCCTTGGCGCATCAGTGCCAAAGTGTTGTCCGACACGACAATCGCGTTGTCCACCACCATGCCGAGGGCAATGATCAGGGAAGCGATCGAGAACTGTTCCAACTCCACTCCAAGCGCGCTCACCACTGGGAAGGTGGCGACCATGCAGAGAGGAATTGCTGCGGCCATGATCAGAGCCGGCCTCCAGCCCATCATCAAGAAGGCCACCAGCAGAACGATCACAATCGCCTGCCAGAGGTTCGTAATGAAGTCCTTGATCAGGTTGTCCACCTGGCGTGGCAGATTGTTGACCGTCGCAAATTCGATGTCCGGGGGCAAAGATGTGGCCTGCAGACGAGCAATGGTGGCGTCCACCTGTTTTCCCATCTCCACAACATTGCGCCCACCCTTCATGGTGATCGCCAGCAGGAGGCAGCGGTCAGCGGCAAAGCCCGAGTCCACGAAACGCACCTTACTTTGAGCGGGCTGAACATACTCTCGGCTCAGAGTGGCCGGCACTTCGCCGATCTCGATGGGGAGTGTGTCGCCGTTGCGCCCCACGACCAGCGCATTCATCTCCGCAACCGTCTGAAACTCGCCACTAGGGCGGACCGTGTAACGACTTCCCTCGCTCTCAATTTGTCCACCCGGTGACAGGATGTTCCGTTGCTGGAATAGATCCGCTAATTGCTGGCGGGTCAAATCCATCTTGGCCCAGTCACCGGCATCCACCTCTAGGAAGATCTGTTCTTCCTGGATGCCCGTGATCGTGACCGTCGCCACGGACTCCAAACCTTTGAGGTCATCACGAACGATGTCGGCGATTTGCTCCAACTCGCGATAGGTGTACTCGCTGCTCGTCGTGAACCCGCCTTCGGGGGGCGTCTGGTAGAGCATCACACAGACCGCCGCAACATCGCCAAAGTCTGAATTCACAAAGGAGGTACCGCAACCAACGGGCAAGCGCGCAGAGACCTGCTCCACCTTGGCGCGAATCTCATCCCAGGCCTGGTCAACTTCCGTGACAAGTTCGTCCAGCTCGACATTGAGCGTTGAAACTCCAGTCCGAGAGCGAGAATTCACCTCGTAAACCTCGTCGATGGAAGTGACCGCCTCTTCGAGGATATCGGTCACAAGCTCCTCTACTTTCTCTGCGCTGGCACCGGGCCAACGTGTCTCGATGATGCAGTTACGAATGAGGATCGCGGGATCCTCACGACGCGGCATGTTCTTGAACGTCATAATTCCGCTCAAGAAAGCGGCAAAGGCGACCGCAAGCACGAGCGGCTTGTGGGTCATGGCAAAGCGTGAAATATTCATGGCTTGTCTACCCCTACTGCTCGAGCGTGGACAACACGTCGACCGATTCGCCATCCGCTAGGAAGTGCACGCCGCGTAGAACAACTCGCAGCCCCTCGCTGAGCCCGGGCGATGTCACACGGCGACTCTCATTCCAACTCTCGTGAACCTGTACATCGAGCCTCGACACTTGGTCCTCTGAATCGATGACGAAGACGCTGGTCCGGCCATTCAGCTCTGAAATCGCCTGCACGGGCACGTAGTACCCCTCTGGGAGGTTTCCGAGGTCGAAGACTACTCGCACCAAGTCCCCGGGACGATAGATCCACTCCTTGTTACTAATGACAAAGCCATCTGCTAGTCCCGGCCGGGGACCCCAGACCAACATGTCTCCACGAGCCAGCACTCCAGGATCCTTTAGCGCCACGAAGGACCACGACAAGAAACGGGCCGTTTGAGTTCCGAGTTCCACGTTGATCCGATCGGCATGCATCAGGAGCGAATTGCCTTCGGCACGCTCTCCCTCCCGAATCCCTCGTGCACGCAAGACATAGGACTGACCATTGTCATCGCCGATGGACTCCCGGTTCACATAGAGCGGCCCCGGCAAGTGGGGCTCGCGATAGATGACCGGAAACAGGCTATCCACCGTCGGGGGCTGGTCCTGGCCTGCGGGCTGGTCGTAGGCGAGACGAGGTTGGTTACGAGCGAGCAAGCCCACTCGGAATGTGCGCGTGGCCGGATCCGCGACCTCTCCCTTTTCCCACACATACCCGTTCAGAGCCTCGGATCCTTCAAGATCACGCCGTGCAATGCTGGGATAGATCGCGACCGACGAACCCAAGAGGATGCGACGATTGTCCTCTTCCGAGACAGTCACGGCGATCAGCATCGGATTCAGAAAGGTCAATGTAGCTACCGGCGATCCGGTCTGCACAAAGGCGCCTTGAGCCACGCTGACTTCGGTCAAGCGCCCGGAAAAAGGCGCGTACAGTGCACACGACTCCAAGTCGGTCCGCGCTTGCTCAAGTTGTTGGTCCAGAGTCGCAATGTCCGCACGGGCAACAGCCAATTCGGACTCCTTGACGAGAATGGCACCTTGCGCTTTGGCAACCGCGCTGGCCGCGGCCTCACTGACCCCCCGCTGCGCTTCCACAGCGGTCTTTGCTTGAGCAACGCGAGCGTTCCCTGTTTTTGCTTCAGCCTCGCTCTGTTCCAGAGCCAACTGGCTGATGGCATTGGTCCGAATCAGCTCCCGATTGCGAGTCATGGTGGCAAACGCCAGAACACGGGCTGATTCCATCGCGTCGACGTCGCTTAGCAGCGCCTCCACCTCGAGCGCAGCGGCCCGAGCTTGTGCCTTGACGCTCTCCAGATCATGAACCAAGACCGTTCGTAATGTCGTTTTCTGCGCTTCGAGTCCCAACTCAGCCGCGCGCTTGCGCAACTCCAACTCATCCAGTGCTTGCTGGTAGCGAAGACCGTCAATTTGAGCGACCACAGTGCCCTCGCGGACAGGCGAACCGTCCTCATTGAGAATCAGCTGGCCAGCCTCATCGAGAAGCGCGCCCTCCACTTCGGTGCCTAGGTCGAGCACGAACTCCACGCGACCGCCGACTTCAAAGGCCAACTGACTCTCTCGGTAGGGCTCTGCGACGCCAGGCAGAGCCTCCATGATTCCTGGAGACTGGGCTCTCAAGGTCAGGGCCGTGACCGGGCGCGCCCGCTTCAAAGCTTGAACAACTTCCTCCGAACAGGAGGGCAACGTTGTCAGTAGCGCGAAGAGCGAGGCGAGGGCGAGAGTCTGTTGAAGACTTGGCTGGCTGCGGTATTGAGACATAGCCGTGAGAATAGCGATCCGCCCAAGGCACCGCGAGAAGATCCTCCAATGGCCACCTAATTCCCCCTCAGAACTCGCCAGACCCCCTTCGGTCAGAGGTTACTTTCGCGTGGATTCAACTAGCTGCAGCGCTACCAAACGCGCAACAACGACAGCGATATAGAACTGCCCCACAATCGCTTCAGCTGAAGTCAGAGCATCGGCCTGCAAATTCGCAGGCGAGATATGCCCATAGCCTAGAGTCGTCAGCGTAATAAAACTGAAACCAATGAAGCGCTGATAGTGACCAGGTCCATCGAGGCCAGACAGATCGACGCTGCTTTGAACGCTGAAGGAACCCGGATTGGTGAATTCCAGGATCGCATAGGCCAACGCCCAAATCAGGCCCAGCAATAAGTAAACCGACGTCGCGCCAACAATGGCACTCACGGTGACGGATGTCGCGGGGCGAAAGAGGTCGATCAGAAGCGTGATCGCTACGGCCAAGAAGAAGGCCACCGATCCTGCCAGAAATCCATAGACCACCCACAAATCGTCCGTCTGCCAGTGCGCCACCAGCATGACGGCTGTGAAGGTCAACAAGCCACCGATAGCGATCAGTTCACGCCGACTTGTAATCGCAGCGCGTGCCGAGGCCAGCAGCAGCACAAGGTTGAGACCGCGCAGAATAATCACGCCAATTCCCCCACCATGGAGAAACGGGGGCAAGAAGATCATGAGCATCAAACTAACGAGCAAGTACCAGGCCCGCCTTGAATGACGTCGCGCCGCAGGTGAGGTATCGGAGTCGTGTGCTTCTTCCATGGATGGCTCTTCCTCTTCCCCCCCTTCTAGATGAGTCAGGGGAGCTATTCAGGGGCCGGATCCTACGGGGCCTCAAGCCAAGATGCACGGTTGGCGTTGTTCAGCGCACGGCGATCGAGCGAGTTGACGCGAGACCCTTCAGGCCAACACTGCATCGGCGACCCATTTGAGCTCTATTCGAGCATCATGGCGTATACGTCACCTCGAGGCCATTGCTGACATTGAAGGCCGAACCACAGGGGCTACCCAGCGTGTCTCGGTACCAGACCTGGAAAGTTCGCGTGGTGCCGGAAATCCAGCCCTCTTGGGCCGCAAAACCTGAACCCCACTGCGCGTCTCCGTTTGAGTCGGGAATCATGACGCCGAGCCTTCGCACGGGCCCGCCGGCACATCGCAACCCATCGCCGAAGGGAGTCCCCAAACCGCCATTGATCTGGGAGTTACCGCTGAAGAGCAGCGCTGCCTGGCCCGGACGAAGGTTCGCGCCGTGGAACAGAGCGTCGTCTAGCGCCACGCTTGCAGAACCACTCGCCGACAGCAGTGCACCTGCGCCCCCACTGTTCGCACAGCCTTGTCCGGCGGCGCCAATGTTGGAGCAAGGGCAAGCTGCACCGGTACCGTCGCCGAAGCAGAACCCAGTCGCGAAACTGCACTCATCTGGCATTCCGTCGCCATTGGCATCCTGGCTGGTTCCTTGAGCGATGTCACACTCATCGGGAATCCCGTTCGTATTGCAGTCAGCGAACGCCTCACACTCGTCAGGCATTCCATTTCCGTTGCAGTCCTCGTCACACTCATCAGGAACGAGATTGGCGTTGCAATCATTGCCAGCGAGCTCGCATTCGTCCGGAATGCCGTTTGTGTTGCAATCCGCGATGGTCTCGCAGTCGTCGGGCATGCCATTGGAATTGCAGTCCACGTCACACTCATCGGGCGCACCATTCATGTTGCAGTCGTTGCCCACAAGCTCGCAGTCATCGGGCACTCCGTTAGTGTTGCAATCGGTGAAGGACTCGCAGTCATCGGGCATACCGTTTGAGTTGCAATCTAGATCGCACTCGTCGGGAACCCCATTCGTGTTGCAATCGTTCCCTGAGAGCTCGCATTCGTCCGGTATCCCGTTCGTATTGCAATCGGTGAGAGACTCGCAGTCATCGGGCATACCGTTTATGTTGCAGTCCGCATCACACTCATCCGGAACGCCGTTGGCGTTGCAGTCATTGCCTGCCAACTCGCAGTCGTCGGGAACGCCGTTCACATTGCAGTCAGTGAAGGACTCGCAATCATCCGGCAATCCGTTCGAGTTGCAATCTAGGTCGCACTCGTCGGGAATGCCATTCGCGTTGCAATCGTTC
>JBLIMI010000035.1:0-12841 GCA_047638655.1 Minisyncoccia bacterium
CTGGCAAACGTACATTGGCACTCACCTCCTGGGTGTTCCTCACTTCGACTCGCTCTCTGTTGACCCTGTCTTCCCAAACCTCTTCCGCTATCACTACAAGCTCGACGTCGATGTTGAGTTGTCCGAGGCGATCCATGAAGAGGCGGTGTCGGCCGGTCTCGAGATGCAGATGATGCGCAATCCAGACTTTCGCGTGGACTACGGGACCATCGTCGCGTGCCACCTGACCCGGCCGGACTGGGACTTGCCAATCGTCTCCATTTCGTCCAATCGATCCGTGTCTTATTACGGTGTGGAGGTCATGCAAGAGATCGCCACGGCTCTCGGGCAAGCGACCCGGCGTGCCATCGAGAAGTCAGGCCGGCGGGCGGCTCTGCTGAGCAGTTGCTCGCTCTCACACAGGCATTTCATCACGGAGTCCGAGATTCCCGAGGACATGAGCGAGGAACACATCTCAAGCCATGCTCTCTATCTGTGGGATATGCAACTGATCGAGATGATCAAGAAGGGACAAACGAAACAGATGGTGGACGTTATGCCCGAGTTCATCACTCAGGCCATGTCCGAGATGGACGCAGGGAGCTTCGCCTGGTTGATGGCTGCCCTCGGCTATCCCACGAAACCGGGCGAGGTCTATGCTTACGGCAGTGTGATCGGAACGGGCAACGCGGTTGTGGGGTGGTTTCCCGATACAGAGGCGGTGACTTCGTGAGCACTCCTGCTGCAAAAAGTCATCCCGTCGTGAAGGGCTTGATCGTTCCCGGGTTGCCCCACCCGCTGTTGACGCCCGAGGCGAATCCAGGTTACGGCCGCTTGCGTGAGGCGTTCGAGCGCGCGCGTGAAGAGATTGCGAGCAGCGGTGCGGACACCCTGATCGTCTACTCGACCATGTGGCCTTCCGTCATCGGCCACCAGATACAGGCTCTCCCGGAGCCTGAGTGGGTGCACGTGGATGAACTCTTTCACAGCTTGGGTTCCATCCCCTACAAGTTCAAGATCGATGCTGACTTGGCTCACGCGACCCGTGATGCGGCCGAGGCACGTGGATTGGAAGCACGCAGCGTTGCCTATCACGGCTTCCCGATCGACACGGGCTCTGTGGTCGCACTGAAACTGCTCAATCCGAACAACGAACTCCCGGCCATCATTCTCTCTAGCAACGTGTATTGCGATCGTACCGAGTCGGTCGTGCTCGGGAAGTCGGTGCTGGACGCGCTTGTTGCTCAAGGCAAGAAAGCCGTGGTCGTGGTGGTGATGACACTCTCCAATCGACTCTTTACCGAAGCTATCGATCCCGCCGAGGACCGCATTCACTCGGACAAGGATGACGAGTGGAATCGCAAAGTACTCGAGTTCCTTGCAGAGGGCAGACTCGAAGACGTCGCGCAATTGTCGCGAGAGATTCACAAACAGATACGGATTCCCAAGGTCGTCAACTTCAAGTCCATGTGGTGGATGTCGTCGGTGATGGGGGCCCACAACAACTACAACGGCGAAGTGCTCGCCTACGAGGCCCTGCATGGGACCGGCGGTGCCGTGGTTTGCTTGACGCGATCCCTCTCAAGCGCGGGGGAAAAGGAGTACGACGAGGGAGATGCGGATGTATTTGGCGGCGATCGCGGTGTGCTTGGAACCGGTGGCGAGGCCACGCCGCAAAGCGCAGTGTTCACCCCAGCGTCCGTGCCCTCGAAAGCCGTAGATCGAGCCGGAGCCGCTGTCGTTCAAGAAGTCCCGGACGGGGAACCGGCAGCTGTGCTGCGTACTGACGCGGCGCCCAAACCGGTGGGGGCCTATCCCCATGCGCGCCGCGTTGGCGACTTGATGTACCTTTCAGGAGTAGGGCCGCGCCAGGCTGCGGATGACTCCATACCCGGCGGCCCGATCCATGACAAAGAGGGCAACAAGTTGGACTACGATGTCTACGCCCAAACCAAGGCGGTGATCCGGAACATTGAACTGATCCTCGAGTCTTCTGGCGGCCGCTTGAGCGATGTGTTGGACGTGACCGTGTTCTTGGTGGACATGGACCGTGACTTTGCTGACTTCAACCGGGCCTATGGCGAAGCCTTTGCTGGTATTGGTGCTACGCGCACGACCATCGCCATTCGCGCCTTGCCCACGCCGATCGCTGTGGAATTCAAAGTACTCGCTGCCGCACCCGGTGCGTGATTAGCAATGGCCGGCCTGATTGACATCACTCCATTGATTTCCGAGCGCATTGGCGTCTGGCCCGGAGATACACCCTATAGCTACCGCTTCAATTTGCGTATCGCTGAAGGTGGCAACATCGACCTGGGCGAAATGCACGGTACCGTTCATCTGGGTGCTCACGTGGATGCGCCCAGCCACTACTCAGGGGAAGGACAAACGATGGAGCAGCGTTCCATCGATCGTTACTTTGGCTTGTGCGAGGTGATCGAAGTGAATGTCGAACGGGGTGAGCGCATCTTGCCGACACACCTCTGCCACGAACCGACGGCAGAGCGCGTGTTGTTCAAGACCGGAACCTACCCTGACCCGGAGTCGTTCAACGAGGACTTCGCGGCTCTTTCTGCAGAGTTGCTGGAGTGGTTGTCCGATCGTGGCGTGCGGTTGGTTGGCATCGATACGCCTTCCGCGGATCTTTTCAGTGACAAAGGGCTTGAATCCCACAATGTCCTATTCAAACGCGACCTCGCTATCCTCGAGGGGATTGTTCTGGATCATGTTGAGCCCGGTCAATACACCTTGATTGCTTTGCCGCTCAAGCTGGAAGGCGCCGACGCGTCGCCCGTTCGCGCAGCACTCCTGCCTCTCGACCCGACAGCTGAAGAGTCCTGACCGATGAGTCTCTCCGCAGCTTCTCCACTGCTCCTGCACAATCCTCGTTGTTCGAAGAGCCGAGCGGCCAAAGCATGGCTCGATGAACGTGGACAGCCTTACACCGAACGGCTCTACTTGGAAGATCCTCTGAACTCGGAAGAGCTTGCAGAGCTGGGCACCCTGCTTGGGTCGCCGGCCAGCGAGTGGGTCCGGGCGAGTGAGAGTGCGTACGAGAGCGCCCAGCTTTCGAACGACTCCACGCAAGAGGAGTTGATTCAAGCCCTGAGCACTCACCCCTCGTTGATGCAACGGCCGATCGTGGTGAACGGGACCCGTGCAGCCATCGGGCGACCTCTGGAGCTCGTGATGGAGCTCTTCGAGAGCCGTTAGCCGAGGTTGGGAGTCGTCAGACGCTCACACATATGAATCATGCGTAGTTCTTCTGCAGTCTTGATGACCCGCGTGCTCGAGGGAGACCTTCAGGTCTATCTCGTGGAACGTAATCCAAAGTTGCGATTCTTCGGCGGCTACTGGGCCTTTCCTGGTGGCGTCCTCGACGCGGTGGATCAACTAGCCGAGGAAGTTGGGGATGATCATGCTCTCGAACGTTGCGCGTTGCGGGAGTTGTTCGAAGAGACTGGCATTCTGTGCGGGGCCTTGGGACTTGTCGTGCCTGAATCCAAGCGCGCGACATTGCGCGAGAGCTTGGTAGATCTCAAAACGGACGCGAGTGATTGGGCTCCCTATGCAGCTGCGGCAGACGAGGCCAGATCATGCTTGAGCCACGTGACAACGATTAGCACTCCCGAGTTTTCGCCCGTACGTCACGTCACCCCTTTTTTCCAGGTGGAGATACCCACTGGGCAGAGCCCGCTCATTGTTCCAGGTGAGCTTGTTCAGGGCAGGTTTTGGAACCTGGAACAGCTCGTGGATGATTGGCGCGCAGGGAAGATCTCCGTCGCCCCCCCGGTCTTGTTCCTGCTCGACTTGATGCGCGGCCATTCACTGGAAGAGTTCATGCGCCTTGCCCGGGAGCATGGCGAACGCATGGCGGCCGGTCAATTGCACCAGGTCTACTTCACACCAGGTGTGATGATTGCTCCCCTGGCGACTCCAACCTTACCGCCCGCCACGACGACGAATTGTGTTCTGGTGGGCGAAGACCGCATCTACATCGTCGACCCCGCAACGCCAGAGGCGCGGGATCGGGAGCGCCTCTTCGAGACACTGGACCGTTGGGTGGCCGGCGGGCGGACACTCGCGGGCATCCTACTGACCCATCATCACATGGATCATGTGGGGGCGGTGGAAGTCACGGCGGAGCGCTACGGCCTGGACCTGTTCGCCCATCCCGAAACCTTGTCCCTATTGAATTTCCCGGGAGTCAAGAGCCACCCGATCGAGCATGGCCATCAATTTGATCTGGGCACGGCACCTGATGGCTCGCAGGGTTGGACATTGGAAGCCTTCCATACTCCCGGCCATGCTCCGGGCCACCTGGTTTTCATTGAGAGCTTGCACCGCGCGGCGATCGTGGGTGACTTGGTTTCAACCCTGTCCACCATCGTGATCGATCCACCGGAGGGTCACATGGCAACTTACCTCGCGTCGATCCAATCGATACTGGATCAGAAAATCAGCGTCTTGCTTCCCGCGCACGGAGCAGGTGCCCGGATCGGTTCTGATGTTCTGCGTTATCACTTACGGCGCCGAGCAGAACGGGAAGCCAAGATCGTAATCGCCTTGGAGCGCGCCCCGGGCACCCTCGAGGAATTGCTGCCCATTGTCTATGACGATGCCCCGGCAGAAGTGATGCCCTTTGCTGCGCGGTCCCTCCTGGCGGGACTGCAGAAGCTTGGAGAGGAGCAGCGCGCAACGGAGACGGATGCACGCTGGTCCCTCCGCTAACTGGCTCTAGAGACTTGGCTCTAGCATGAGCAAGTGAGCGTCCGGAACGGAAACGTCCTGGAGGATCACGTTGCTCGGAAGCAGGAGATGCATCGGATTGCCCTCGGGAACGTGCAATTGAATCAGGCCTGGCCCTCCATGGCCACCGCCGCCGATGGCGCGTAGGTGATGGTTTGCGCCGTGCCCACCTGTGCCACCAAGGGCGGACAACACGTCGCCTGCGGCTTGGGACAGATCAAGGGTCTGCGCTTGCAATACCAGCATTCCACCCGAGCCTGCACCGCCGCCGCCGCCCACATGATTCAAGAAGGATGTGTTTTCCCCGTCGCCACCGTTGCCACCATTGGCGAGGAGCAATCCTTCTGCGCCAACCGATATTCTGCGCGAGATCAAGATGGCGAGGCCACCGCCTCCGCCACCGCCTCCGCCCTGGTCGTGGTGGACGGGGTTGAAGGTGAGCGGAGGAAAGAGGTCACTGGCCAGCGCGTCCCCGGCTGCGCCGCCACCTTGACCGGCTTGGGGCGCGAGAAGTTCACCCGGTAGCGCACCACCACCTGCAAGCGGCTTGCGACCAAAGAAGTCATTGTCGGCAAGAGCATCAACAAAGATCGCGGATCCGGTTCCACCCCCCTTGGGTTGCAAGTTACCGCTTACTGCGCCCGTGGCCTGCGGGCTGCCGTCGACTCCGGAGAGAGCGACCCGCCCAGTGTTCTGCGGATCCTCAAGGTCACCGGGTACGATCAATTCGCGTGGTCCGAAGACCCCTCCACCTCCGCCTGCGGAACGCCGGTAGGCACCGTTATCCGTTTGGATCGGACTGAAGCCCGACTCGCCACCGCCGCCTCCAAGCGGATTCGCGAGCACTCCGTCGAACCCAGGCAGCCCAAACGGAGTTGCATCCGTGGTGACAAAGCTGGCCGTTCCCCCCGCACCAGCCAAGGGACCACCGTCGGCTCCCACGACAGGGACTGCCGGATTGTTGAGTGTAAATACCGGCGGGCAATCCGCACCGGACAGATCGAGCGTGCCATCGATTTGAATGAATTGCTTGGCGATCAACCGGAAGCGTGCGCGCCCAACAACGTGCAGCGTTCCTCCTGCCTCAATGATGAGTGAATCGAGGATCAGATCTCCGTTGGCTGTGTCGTACTCGACGTCTTCGCCTGCGTGGATCACACGCTGGCCTTGAGATGTGTTCGCTTTTGGCATGGCTGCAAGCAGGGCCAAGGATGAGGAAAGTACAGTCAGGGCAATGTGCATGAGCTTTCGGTGGTTTGTGTTCGCGCGAGTAAAATGGGCGTCCGCTAGCCGGAGAACTCTGGCCATGTGAATGGCCTGCAGGCCCGCAACTCCGTACGAGCAAGTGCCGTGCCGGGGCCGAGACACTTGTCCTGGGGCCGCGCAGTGAACTCTCTCTGAGTAAAGCGTGCAACCGTGCTCGAGCGGCGTGCACGATTGCTACAGGTGTGCGGTTTACAACCAAATTTTTCTAGCAGCTTCCCCCATGGGGGTTCAGTTGACCGTTTCAGGAAGTACCCTGATTGCACCGAGCACGAGGCATGCCTCGGCACTCGCACTGCACATGCACATTTACCTTGTCGACGACGATCCGAAGCTGCTTAGAACGCTGAAGCGAGGCTTCGAAGATTCGGGTTATCGGTGCGATACATTTCCAGGTCCCGAAGAGGTGCTCGCGCTCCTTCTCGATAAAGGCGCCGTTCAGCCGGATGTGGTCTTGCTGGACGTCATGATGCCGGGCACGGATGGCTGGGACCTGCTCAAGCGCCTGCGAGCGGAAGGCATCGGGATTCCCACGATCTTCCTTACAGCGCGCCAGGAAGTGGACGAACGCGTGCGCGGTCTCGAATTGGGCGCGGACGACTATGTGATCAAGCCTTTTGCGTTCAAAGAGTTGCTGGCTCGCATCCACGCGGTGCTGCGGCGGCATGGGGTCCACGAGCCGTTGGTGGTGGGTGAACTGATTGTCAGACCGGATCGCAATCGTGTGGAGTACCTGGGGCGGCAGATTGAGACCAGCGACAAGGAACACGAACTACTAGTTGCCCTTGCGAAGGCGCCCGGCCGTGTCTTTTCGCGGGCGGAACTGCTGAAACTCGTGTGGCAAATCGAGTTTGATCCGGGGACCAACATCGTGGATGTGATGATCGCACGCCTGAGACGCAAGCTGGCTCCCCATGGCACGAAGCTGATCGAGACGGTCTTTGGAGAGGGCTACCGCTTGAGGGCGAACGCCTCAGATGCGGAGAAAACCCTTTGAGTCAGCGCTGGAGCATTCGCAAGCGACTGACTTCATGGTTTGCCTTTAGCGTGGGGGCCTTGCTTGTCATTGGTGGTGGCTTCACCGCTTGGTTCGTGAACGACGGCCTTCAAAGGGAACTAGACCTATTGGTGGTGGAGGAGTTAGCAGAGCTGACGGTGGAATGTCTCAGCGAAGAACTGGACCCGCAGATGTTTCAGGAACTCGGCAACGAGTTGGACCTGGAACACTCAGGCTTTCAACTTGCGTGGCGGGCTTGGCTGGGCGACAAGCAACAGCCCTGGGCTGTTGCTGGGAGAGGTCGAGCGACTTCCTTTCCAGATCGCCACAGCCTTCCTGCAGATGTAACGGTCACTCCAGCTAGCGGGATTCGGTGGCGCTACACCTCGATCGAAGCCACGATTCGTACGGCGAAAGGGCCGATCTCAACGGGTTTGGTCGTTGAGTTGATGCTGGATGGGTCTTCCCGCGAACGCGACTTGCGTCAGACGGGCGCTCTTTTCTTGACCATCACGTTGATCGGAGGGTTGTTGGCGATCCTTGGGGGAGCACTGCTCGCCGGGCGCATCGCACGCATGTTGGAGCACGTCGCCAATAGCGCCGCTGCTGCTCGCCTCGATGATGAGATGAGCCCAAGCTCCTTGCCCGATGCACCGGAGGAGATCCGCCGAGTGGCTGATGCGTTCCGTGACAGCGTCGCGCACATGCGCTCCGAACACTCGCGCAACCTGCTCTTGACTGCCGGTTTGGCCCACGAGTTGCGGTCTCCCATGCAGAACATGATCTCAGAAGCAGAGGTCGCTCTGCTGCGCGACCGCGGCGACGATGAGTATCGACAAATCATCTCGAACCAGTTGGATGAGGTCCGCGAGTTGGCCCACGTGGTGGACAACTTGATCACCTTGACTGCCCTGCGCGACACCAAGCAATTGCCGCGTAGCGAGTCCTTTGACTTGGGACTCGAAGCCGACCTGCGCTTAGCAAGAGAGCACGGGTCCGCCGCGCGGCGTGGAGTGGTCATCAAGCTCTCGAGGTGTGGCGACTTGCTGATCGATGGCGATCGCGAAGCATTGCTACTCATGCTACGCAACTTGATTGGCAACGCGATTCAGTGGACTGCACCTAACACCCAAGTCCTCGTCCATCTCGATGGCGAAGGATCCGAACTGAAAATCGCCGTCGAGGACCACGGTTCTGGTATTCCCGAAGCAGAGCGCGCGCGTATCTTCGAACCGTTCTACCAAGGCGATCCCCCCGCCGGGGAACGTATGGGTTATGGCCTCGGCCTGGCCTTGGCTCGGGCGGCGGTTCGATCCCACGGCGGCACCATCCATCTTGAGGATGGCGCCCAAGGTGGCGCGCGTTTCGTCGTCGTGCTCGAACGGTCGCGTTGAGTCGTTCAGTCCTGAGGGCCTTCAGGGAAGAGGTCGGCCGTGAGCAGAACCACGATGGCGCGTTCCCCTTTGAAGGGAGCAAGTGGGCCAACCAGTAACGCGTCATCCGACCCTAGCAAGGTGGAGAGCTCAATTTGCTGCGTGCAGAAGATCGGAGTTTGGACGGTGACGTTGTTTGTTGTGCCGGGGATCAAGCCGACTGTTTCGGGGATCGGTCGTTGAAGCTTTGCGAGGCTTAGCTTGAGGTGAATCTCGCACTGTTCCATTGAGCTTCCCTTGGCCGAGCTGACCTCAACTAGAATTCCATCACGCTTGATCTCAATCTCCGGGTCGGCGATTGTCGTGCCTCCCATGGTCTTGATTGAGAAGGAATTGACGAAGCTGATGGAGTTAGAGATGACCATGTTGCTCATGGTTCCTCGGTGAATCAAGATGCGTGGATTGGAGAAGACTGCCGCCTTCTCGTTTGCCACTAGCTCGTCGAGAAGTTCGGTGGCCCCGGTCCGTTTCACCCGGTCAGCACGCGTCCAAGACTCTCCTCCTTCCCAAATGGCAGGGAGGACATCACGGTCGACCTCAAAGAGACTCACCTGGAAATCAACGGTGGGTCCCGTGCGATCCACATCGGCTCCGTCCCAAACGGCAGCCGGTAACCCTTCGCTGGAAATGGCCCCTTCGTAGGTGAGTTCGATGGACTCCAGCGAACTCAGACTTTCGATGCTTTGGTGAAAGCTGCCGCTGGGGGCGGCACAGGCAGCGAGCGGGACCAGAAGCGATGCAAGGAGGATGCGCATGGGCTTGGCGATGGGCTAGGGGTTGCGGGGGCCAATGTACCCATGAGGCTTTCTCTTGTAACCCGGCGCTCCCCTCATACAGGGCTGAGACCGTAAGATCCCCCCCATGGAACTGGTGGCAAAGAGTCTGGAGAGGTCCCTGAAGGGTCGGCTGCTGTACTCAGGGTTGGATTTTCATCTTCGTCCCGGGATGAAGATCGTTGTTCAGGGAGCTTCGGGGGCGGGCAAATCGCAACTCCTGCGCCATCTCTCAGGTTTGGACGCTGAGCGCGCCGGGGAGTTGGAAATGGAAGGGACCCTCTCCCTCGGCAAGCGCTCCTTTTCCGAGTGGGGGGCCTGTACTTGGCGGCGCGAAGTTTCCTACACACCACAGCAGGTGCCGCGGCTCTCTGGTACCCCCGAGGAATTTCTAGCACGCATGCAAGGCTTCAAAGCGCAGGTCGGCCGGTTGGGGAGCAACGCCCAGCACCTCGGTCGAGATCTCGGTCTTGAAGCCTCGCACTGGCAGCAACCGTGGAGCGAACTCTCCGTGGGAGAGAGGCAACGAGCCTTGCTCTCCATCTTCATCGCCCGCGAGCCAGCGGTCCTTCTACTCGACGAACCGACGGCCGCTCTGGACCCCGATTCCGTACTGGCAGTCGAAGCGCTACTCCACGACCGCGCCTGCATTTGGGTCACCCACCATGCCGGACAGGCGGAACGACTCGCGGATGAGCTCATCACGGTGGGGGCCAAGCCAAGTGCAGAGTAACGACTTGGTGGACTTGACCTGGGTGGATCTGGCCCTGGCTTCGAGCCTGTTGTTTGCGAATGGCGCCGTGTCGCTTTGGCTAGGCCTCGGCCTCGGAAAGACCTTGCTATGGGCGGGCCTGCGCACCGTGGTGCAGTTGATGCTGCTCGGATTCGTTCTCGTGAAGGTCTTCGCGTCGTCGAGTCCGTGGGCGGTGGCAGGTATCTGTAGTTTGATGGTCTTGCTCGCTGCCCATGAAGCGGTGCGGCGTGCAGGGCGAAGCTATCGGGGAGTTCGAAGGGACATCTTCTTGTCACTGCTTGTCGGCGGCGGCGTCTCGATGATGTTCGTGGCCTTCCTCGTGCTTGGCAATGATCCATGGTGGGCGCCGCGCTATTTGATTCCACTGTTGGGCATGGTGCTAGGCAATGGGCTGACCGGCATCAGCTTGGGACTCGAACGATGCTTGGCGTCCTTGGATGAAGACCGAGATTCCGTCGAGATCTGGATCGCTGCTGGAGCCAAACCATGGGAAGCCGCTCGCCCGACTGCGGCGCGTGCCATACGCGCAGGCTTGATTCCCATCTTGAATGCCATGAGCGTGGCGGGCCTTGTGACGATTCCAGGAATGATGACGGGCCAAATCTTGGGGGGCACTGATCCGCCCATGGCTGCCCGTTATCAGATCCTTGTCATGTTCCTGATCGCGGGGGCCACGGCCGCTGGAACAACTGGAGCCGTCCTGTTGGCGGTCAGGGCCCGGTTCGACAGGGAAGGTCGGCTCGAACGTTAGACCTATCGTCTAGAGTCTTGCCATGAAGAAACTCCTCATTGGCTGCTTCGGTCTGGTCGCCTTACTGACTATCGGCGCAATCATCGGCGTGGTGATGATGCCAAACAAATTCAAAGTTCAACGAACCCACCAGGTTTCCGGAACTCCGGAGGAAGCGTACGCAGTCGTCGCGAACCTTCACACCTGGCCGGACTGGACATCGTGGAGCCGGGAGAAGGACGCATCTTGCGTATGGGATTGGACAGGCCCGGAATCGGGTGCTGGCGCCGTCATGTCATGGAAAGGCGATGTCCACAAGGAAGGGGTACTGAGCCTGACCCATTGTGTGCCGGGAAAAGAAGTCGCCTACGACGTGGTGTTCATCGAAGACGGAGCGGAAACCACATCACAAGCCAGCCTGACCTTTCAGGCTGTAGGTGACAAGACTGAGGTTGTTTGGACCATGTCCGGCGACATGGCGGGCATCTGGAAGTTGATGATTCCGGTCATGGACATACTCATTGGCCCCATGTTCGACGAAGGACTCCAGGGCCTGGACAAGCAATTGTCAGCAGGCGCGGCTCCTAGTGATCCGGCGCAGCAGCCTGCCAAGGAAGGCTGAGCCGTTTCCGGCTCTACCGAATCGGACTCACCTGCCGTGGAGTCCGCTTCGGCGTCGGTTGATCGGTCTAAGCGAAGAGCAACCGTTGACGGTTCACTGCTTCGTGATCCACTTCAGGAAGCGGCCTTCCAAGGATTTCTTGCTCGCCGTTGGATCCGAGAGCGGTGCTCCGTAAATCTCTTCCGCAATGGCGGCGAGACCTTTCTCTTGCGCATCCCCGGAGAGCCTGCACAGAAGCTCACCAAAGCTCTTTGCGGCTTTTTTCTTCGACCTCTCACCGTGGTTCTGTAGCCAGTACAGGAAGGCCGAGCGGTAGGCGCGAGTGAACTCCAAGTAGTCGCCATAGACCACG
Organism: Minisyncoccia bacterium; assembly: GCA_047638655.1. GTDB lineage: Bacteria > Planctomycetota > UBA1135 > UBA1135 > JABACD01. The sequence goes on from JBLIMI010000035.1 coordinate 11,653, forward strand.
TCGGGCACCACTTCGACCGGACCACCAGAGGCGCCCAAGAGCGGTGCCTGGGTCAAGTACTCGGGCATGCCAGACTCGCGCACCAACATGAACGAGTTGAGTTTTGCGTCCTTGAGCCGCCGGTGCTTGGCTTCCGTGGCTCCAGCTTTTTGGGCCTGCTTCAGGATGGGCCCGTAGTAGTTCTTGCCGTAATTTTGACGCCACCTGCTCTCCGCGCTGTTGGGCGGAAGAATGCCTCCTTCCGGTCGGCCGCCCCGCACAAAGACCTCGCGCTTGGCGGTGACTTTGCCCCGCGTGTCGCCATCGATTCGCGAGTGACAGGCCTTATAAATTCTAGTGACGAGATTGATCGACAATCCACTGATTAGCGAGGGCGGCAAAGCGTCCCCGTGTTGGTGAGCGAGGAGTTCGTTCAAGCCGAGTTGAACCACCTGCTCCTCCATGCCCGTGGGGCTCTTGGAGCGCATGCTATATGACTCCGTGTAGGAGCCCGGACGCGCGGCAGGGGAAGCATATTCCAGGGCGATGACGCGCATGTCAGCGAGGTCGAATTGGCTCCAGTTTTGAATGCTCGGAAGCCAAAAGTTGCCTCTATCTCTCTCGTAATGTTGGCCAGCGTAGGCGATGAACTCCACGAAGCCTTTGCGGGAGGGCATCAGCACCAACTTCACCGGTCGCGACGGAGATTCTTGCTCCGAGCCGAGCACCTTGTTTTGGCGTAAGGAGTCAGCGCAGCGCCCCAGGGCGGCAGCGATCTTCTCTTTGGGCTCGAACATGACACTCACGCTTCGTTCGCCGCTGCTCTGCGTCGCTTGCAAGTCAGCCAGGTCCCAACCTTCGATCCATTGCTGGGCAAGCTGCATGTCTTCAAGCAAGCGTTCGCCCTCGATGGCGCCGTCTCCTAGCCAGCTAACCCATTCGGTTTGTGCCGCGCAAAGGGCTGCACAGAGTGTTCGGTAGTCCTTCGCGACTTGTTTTTCGCCTAGTTCATCCGCGGGAATCCAGATGTCGAAGAGTCCGACTTCGGCTTTCAAGAAGTCTTCGTCCAAGATGGCCGAGGGGGTGGTCTGACTAGGTCCTGCGTTGGCTTTGCCCTTGGACTCGAGAAAGCGATCGGCCAACTCTGCGTAAGGTAATTCTTGGCTTGCGGTGGCGGTAACAGTGGCGGTAGCAGTGGCGGTAGCAGTGG
>JBLIMI010000036.1:0-12794 GCA_047638655.1 Minisyncoccia bacterium
GCGCCCGCGCAGGCCACGGAATTGCTCGATTTGGTGCTCGGGAGGGTGAAGCCGGGAGAGTCCGTGGCCTGGATTGGCAACTCCACCGAAATCTCTCCGGCCGCCTTGCACCTGGCGCTCTTGCAGCGCAGCGCGGACAAACATCGTTTCCTGGAGGACGCCCAGCGCCCCCTCGATGTGACTTTCAGCGGCTCGGATCCCAACTGGAGCAGCGCGCAATTGGCCGAATTCATGGAGGGCTTTGACCTGGCCATCAGCACGGATCCGCCCGACCTCATGGGTCGCGAGTCGCGGGCTTTCATGCGGCGCTATTCCGCGATGCTCGTGGACGACTTGGGCTGGGTGCCCGAGTTGGTCGGGAAAGTCATGATTGCCAAGGATCCTGCTGCACCTCTCGAAGTCTCGGTCTACGCTCTGCGCCCTCCCGAGTAAGGGGAGACACATGGAACAAAGCAGCGACAACAAATTGCGTCGGGGCGCTGAACGCGCAGCCAGACGCCGGCAAGTGGCTCGCGAAGGGTTCGCTGATGGATCTCTGGAGCTGGACAAAGCGCTAGAGCTGTACGCAGAGTTCGCGCACTCGAGTTTGGGGCGCCGCATGTTGCTCGAAGCCGTCCCCTTGGAAGAGGCGCAAGTGCGCGAGGCCATGGCGCGCTTCGCCGAGGTGCAATTGCTCGAGCGGGCCAAGGACCCCTTCAGCTTGGGGGGCGTCACGGATCCTCTGCCGATCATCGAGGCCGCCCACGACGGGCCCCTCGACGAGGCTCAATTGGCGTCCTTGCGCGGTTTATTGTCAGCTAATGAGCGCTTGCAGGCCTGGTTCAAGTTGCGGGCGCAGGACACACCAGCACTTTCGCGCTGCGCGGCCGACCTGCCCGACCTGACGGCTCTCTGGGATCGCCTCAGCGAAGTCATCGACGAACGCTCACGGGTGCTCGATACAGCTTCCCCGGCGCTCGGCCGTTTACGCCGCGAAGTCCGGGAGCTAGCCACGCGCATCGATGGCACCCTGCGCAAACTCGCGGGGGGCTCGGAGATTCGCAATCACTTGACGGACAGCCGCGTGCACTTGCGCGGGGGCCGTTATTGCCTGGCGGTCAAAGCCAAGGCCTCGGGCCGCGTCAAGGGCATCCTGCACGATCGGTCGCAGAGTGAACAAACGGCGTTCATCGAGCCGCGTGACGTGATCGAGTTGTCGAATCGCTTAGCGGACGCGCGCCATGATGAACGGCGGGAATTGACGCGCATCCTCACGGAACTCGCGCGGGATGTGATGTCCAATGAAGAGTCTTTACGGCTAGCCGGAGAGGGCCTAGGCAAGATCGAGCTGGCGGTCATCGGCATCGGCTACTCAGAGGTCTACACGGCCCGCATGCCCATGCTTCCCGGCGACGGGCGGGCCGGCAACGGACTCGTCCTGCGCGGCGCGCGGCATCCCTTGCTGCTCTCCGAACAAAGGCAAGGACGGTTGGATTGCGTAGTGCCCATCGATCTCCGCCTGGGGGAGGAGTTCGACATGCTGATCATCACTGGCCCGAACACCGGCGGGAAGACCTTGGCGCTCAAGACGGCCGGACTGCTCGCCCTCTTGACGCAATTGGGGCTTCCGATTCCCGTGAGCGATGGCAGTGTGGTCCCGCTCTACGATGGCATCGCCGCCGACATTGGCGACGAGCAGGAAATCAGCCAGAGCCTCTCCACGTTTTCCTCCCATGTGATGCGCATCCAGGCCGGGCTCGAGCGCGCCACTTCAAAGACTTTGGTGCTACTGGACGAGTTGGGGGGCGGCACGGATCCGGAGGAGGGGGCGGCCCTCGGCGAGGCCTTGCTGGAAGTGCTTCTCGTGCGCGGAGCACCCACCCTGGTCTCCACGCACCTCGGCCGGTTGAAGGAGTTCGCCTTTCGCAACGCGCGAGTGGAGAACGCTTGCACGGAGTTTGACCTGGAGAGCCTCGCGCCCTGCTATCACGTGCTGGTGGGCGTTCCCGGTGACTCGGCCGCGCTGGTGATCGCAGAGCGCTTGGGCCTCGATTCGAGGATTGTGGCACGCGCCAATCAACGTCTCGAACGCAAGGACGGTGAAGTCACGAAACTGCTGGCGGACGTGCGCGAGGTGCGCACGGAGGCCGAGCGGGCACGGGGCAGCGCAGAGTCGCAAATGGCGGAAGCAGCGGAAACGCGCCGTGAGTTGGCGGAAGAGAAGAAGGACATCGACCGCTCCCGGGACTTGCTCGAGGCGGAAGCGCAACGCGGGCTGGAAGAACGAGTGCGCGGCGCACGCAGCGCCTTGGAGCGAGCGCGTGCCCTCTTGCCCCAGCTCTCTTCTGCCCAGCGCATTGAGATGGAGGTGGTCTTAGACGACCTCGACAACGCTCTCGGCGGTGCGAGTCTGACCCAGCGCCGCTCCTCGTTCCTCGATTCCATGAAGAAGGGCGACCTGGTTTACTTGCCCCGTTACAAGCAGCGTTGCTCCGTGCACAAGGTGCGCAAGGACATCCAGGAAGTGGTGGTGAAGTTGGGGCAGATGAAGCTGACCGTGAGCTTCGACGAAGTGACCCTGTACGATTCGTTGTAGCGTCAGGGCCGGGCCCGCAAATCGCCGGCGAAAACGTCCAATGGGCTGCACAGACGCTCATTCGCTCCCACGCAAACCCGTTGGTAACGCTGCAGCGCCACCGCCGGTCTCTTTGGTGTCTCGGCAGGGTCTAGATCCTAACCCTCGAAACGGGCCCTCCGGCGGCGTAGGCTCGCGGCCATGGCACATCTTCTTATCGTGGACAACGACGAGCGCATCGTCGAATTGACAGTCTGGTTCCTGCGTCGCCTGGGGCATGAGGTGGACAGCGCCCCTTCCTATGCGGAGGCCCGTGGCCAGATTCGGAGTCGCCGCCCGGACTTGCTGCTGGCGGACCTGGACCTCGGCACGGAGAGTGGGCTCGAAGAGTTGCCCAAATTGGCGCTGGAGGGACTTTTGCCCCCGACTCTGGTGGTCAGCGGATTCCTGGATGCGAAGCTTGAGACAGAGCTACGACGAATTCCAGGCGTGCTGGACACGCTCTCGAAACCAGTGGACTTGACTTCCCTGGAAGCTGCCATCGAGCGTTGTATCGAGGAGGCCCGGGGGCTCCTGATTCCCCATGTCCCCACAGTGCCGGAAGTGCAGGCTCCCGCAGCCGACGAGCCCAAAACGGGCCTGTCCCAGGAGGAGGAAGACGACGGCTGGGTGGAGATCGCTCCCCTGGCTGCCGATGTGCAACCCGCGCCGGCTACCTCCGTTCCCTGGAATCTCGGGGAGCAAAGTCGATGAGTCGCCTCACCTGGCGAACGGGGGGAGAGTCCCACGGACCGAGCTTGGTCGGTTTGGTGGAGGGCATGCCCGCAGGGCTCGAATTCTCCATCGAACGTGTGAACCACGAACTCGCGCGGCGCCAACTGGGTTACGGCCGGGGGGGGCGCATGAAGATTGAGACGGACAAGGTCGACATTCTGTCGGGCCTGAAGAAAGGCATCACGCTTGGGTCTCCCATCGCTTTCCTGGTCAAGAACAAGGATCATGTGATCGACGATTTGCCGATTCCCGGTGATCCACGGCCAGGACACGCCGATTTGGCGGGTTGCCAAAAGTACGGACATCGCGACCCGCGGGCGATTCTCGAGCGCGCCAGCGCCCGCGAAACCGCTTCCCGTGTCGCGGCGGGGGGCATCGCGCGCCAATTGCTCGAGAACCTCGGGGTCGAGGTGTTTGCCCACAGCGTGGAAGTCGGCGGCATTTGCGTGAAAGAAGGTGCCTTTGCCGCCGCTGGTGAGAAGCGCGCCGAAATTCGGGAGTCGAGCGACTTCTTGAGCCTCGACCCAACGGTCGATGGAGACATGCGCGCCGCAGTGGACGCGGCCAAGGCGGACGGCGACACAGTGGGGGGAGTGGTCGAGATCCTGGTGTTGAACCTGCCCCCGGGTTTGGGCGGCTACGCCAGTTCTGACGAGCGCTTGACCGGTCGCTGGGCCGGTGCGTTGATGTCGATCCCTGCCATGAAAGGGGTCGAGATCGGTCTCGGCTTCGAGGCCTCCAGGCGTCGCGGGTCTGCGGTTCACGACGCGATCGAGCTGGCTGCAAGCCCGAACGACCGGGGCTGGGGGCGCTTTCGGCGCCGCACAAACAACGCCGGTGGGCTGGAGGGAGGGATGACCAATGGCGAGCACCTGTGCCTGAGGCTGGCTATGAAGCCCATCCCGACCCTGCGTCAGGGTCTGGATAGCGTGGACTTCGAATCCGGTGAGACCGTCCACGCCACCTGGCAACGATCGGACATTACAGCCTTACCCGCCGCCGGGGTGGTGGGGGAGGCCATGGTGGCCCTGGTTCTGGCCGATGCCGTGCTCGCGAAATTTGGCGGGGACTCCATGGTTCAGTTGCGACGGGCCTGGGAGCTCTACCGCGAAGACCTCAGCGGGATCTGAGGGCATGCCCGAGGAAATATCCCCACCTGGGAAAAAAATGGTCCGAAAGCGTGGTGAGCCCTTGACCCTCGGTAAGGCGCCCGTACCATGTCGCGCTCCCATCTTCAACTGGGGTGCCCGAGAGGCCTGAGGCCCATTGGGTGCTTGGTTCTTCCGGGGGCTTCATGGCGAGGAATTGCCAGCGTAGCTCAGTTGGTAGAGCTCCTGATTTGTAATCAGGCGGTCGCGGGTTCGAGTCCCACCGCTGGCTCCATCGTCTTCCCTGGACGTTGGAGTGGTTGGATTCGGAGGGGGATAGGGCTGGCGGGCGCTGCAAGCGCTCTTCAGAGCTCCATGGAAACAAAGATCACTGGATGACACGGGAGTGGAGAGCGCTTCCCGGTCGGTTCCTCTACTCTGCCGTTTGAAACGTATGCCGTTTGAAACGTATGCCGTTTGAAACGGCGGTCCCTTCAGCTGCGGCTGAAGGCGGGGGTGACACCGGCTGGCTTAATGCAGCTCCCACGTAGGTACCGGAAATTCGAGTGGAGGATCGATACACGTGACTGAGCCGCCTGGCTTCGGGCACGCGCATCCGGGGGGATTCCCGAGCGGTCAAAGGGATCAGACTGTAAATCTGATGGCTTCGCCTTCGCAGGTTCGAATCCTGCTCTCCCCACCACATGCTCTCTCCGAAGGCGGGGCTCCTCAAAGGCACTTGGCTCATTCTGGCTCAGGCCCGCGAGCTGAAGAGATCACGATCCTCGCTGCAACCATTTCCAATCCTTCCCCGGTTCAGAGCCTGCTCCGCTTTGGCGATGCCCTCTCTAAAAAATAGGGGAGTCTTCAGGCTAGAGCCTCCGCGGCCAGGACCGCGCACACCGCACACTGCGGGCGTAGTTCAATGGTAGAACGACAGCCTTCCAAGCTGTACACGTGGGTTCGATTCCCATCGCCCGCTCCATATTGCTGGCCACCGTCGTCCAGACCGTACGCGACTCCCCTTGCTGGGGGAGTCGGGCACGCTGCTGTAGCTCAGTGGTAGAGCACTTCCTTGGTAAGGAAGAGGTCATGGGTTCAAGTCCCATCAGCAGCTCCACCATCTTATTTAGAATTCAAAACGCCTTGGCCAACTCTGGTCCGGGCACCTCTGGTTCCACTCTTCGGGACCAGAATCCTCAGAACCGGGCCTAGCCCATCAAAAAGACAGAGCGACAAGCAAATGGCTAAGGAAGTCTTTCAGCGGACAAAGCCGCACGTCAACATCGGCACCATTGGTCACGTCGACCACGGTAAGACCACTCTGACCTCGAGCATTTGCCGCTCGTTGGCCCTCAAGGGCCTTGCTAAAGAGATGGCCTTCGACGAGATCGACAAGGCACCCGAAGAGAAGGCCCGGGGTATCACCATCTCGACCTCACACGTCGAGTATGAGACCGAGAGTCGTCACTACGCCCACGTGGATTGCCCCGGACACGCCGACTACGTCAAGAACATGATCACCGGTGCCGCCCAGATGGACGGCGCGATCCTGGTGGTCTCTGCAGCTGACGGTCCGATGCCCCAGACCCGCGAGCACATCCTGCTCGCCCGCCAGGTCAATGTGCCCCACATCGTGGTGTTCATGAACAAGGTGGACCAGGTCGACGACGACGAACTCCTCGACCTCGTCGAGATGGAAATCCGCGAGCTGCTCAGCAAGTACGATTTCCCGGGCGACGACATCCCGATCATCCGTGGCACCGCCCTCGGTGTCGAGAACGCGTTGAACGCGGGCCTCGAAAAGGAAGACGAGGCTTACAACTGCATCTGGGAACTCATGGACGCGGTCGATGCTCACATCCCGATCCCTGAGCGTGATGTGGACAAGCCTTTCCTGATGCCCGTTGAGGACGTCTTCTCGATCAAGGGTCGTGGTACCGTGGGTACAGGCCGGATCGAGCGCGGCAAGGTCAACGTCGGGGACAACCTCGAAATCGTTGGTATGACCGAGATCATCGGCAAGACCACCTGTACCGGCGTTGAGATGTTCCAGAAGACCCTCGATTACGGCGAGGCTGGCGACAACGTCGGCCTGCTCGTTCGTGGTGTCGACAAGAAGGACCTGATCCGTGGCCAGGTGCTAGCTGCTCCCGGCACGATCACTCCCCACACCAAGTTCGAGGCCGAGGTCTACGTCCTTTCGAAAGAAGAGGGTGGCCGTCACACGCCGTTCTTCTCGGGCTATCGTCCTCAGTTCTACTTCCGCACCACAGACGTGACCGGAGCAGCAACCCTGCTCGGTGGCGCCGAGATGTGCATGCCTGGCGACAACGTCAAGCTTCAGATCGAACTAGGCACCCAGGTTGCCATGGACGAGCAGTTGCGCTTCGCGATCCGCGAAGGCGGCCGGACCGTTGGCGCTGGTGTTGTCACCAAGATTATCGAGTAGCGAATCCATCGCTTCACCATGGGGGGTGGCTCTGGCCGCCCTCGATGGAGCCCTCTCCTCCCGGAGTTGCTGATCCCCCTGGGGGAGGCTCCGGAGGGCGAGGGAGAAGCCCCCACCATTCACCTGACCGGCGGACTCAACTGCCGGGTCTGTCCCTTGAAGATCGTCAAATGAAGATCAAAGAACGCTACGTCTTTCTCGAGTGCACCGAGTGCAAGAACCGCAACTACACGACGCACAAGCGTCTGAAGGCGGGGTACAAGCTCGAGAAGAACAAGTATTGCCGCTTCTGCCGCAAGCACATCTCTCACAAAGAAAAGAAGCTCTAACGCCCCGGCGTTTGATCCTCTTTTTCCACGACCCGCAGACCGCATTTCGCCCCTAGACACAGGAGACTCAAGACGATGGCCTATAGACAAGATCAAGGAAGGTTGGCACGTATGGCCGCTTTCTGGTCCTTGGCTATCCTCATCTTCTACGGATGCGTCTCGCTCCGTCAGGAGTTGGCTGGGTTCTATCCCATTCAACTGGGGCAGAGACTCTGGGAAGGTGGGCGGATTCCGATCGTCGGCATCGATGTGACGCCGGCCTTCCTGATCGCCAGCGTGACTTTGCTCGCCGCGATGACCCTGCTATTCCGCTGGACTGAATCTCCGAAGATCGCCGACTCCCTGATCGACACGGAGTCCGAACTGCGCAAGGTCAGCTGGCCGACACTTCCAGAAGCCATTCAGTCCTCGGTGGTCGTCATGATCACCGTTGTGGTGCTGATGGTGATATTGGCTGGGGCCGATTACCTCCTGGGTCGCGTGGTTAGCCGTCTTTTGATCGGCTAGAGCATCCAAACAACGGAAACACAGAACACCCAATCCCATGGCACTTCACTGGTACTTCATTCGCTGCCAATCCGGCCGCGAAGACAGCATCGCGCGCAACGCGGTGACCCGCATTAAGATTGCGGGCCTGCAGGATGTTGTGCCTCAAGTGTTGGTTCCCTTCGAGCGCGTCACCGATCTAAAGAACGGTAAGAAGCGCACGGTGAACCAGAAGCTCTACCCGGGATACTTAATGGTGCAAGCGGAGATTGACGATCAAGAAGATCCCCGCACCCAATCCATCCGAACGACCCTGCGCGCCGTTGACGGCCTGCGCGAGTTTCTCGGAGCCCGTGGCGAGGCAACGCCTCTCACGGAAGATGAAGTCAGTGGCATCCTATCCAGGATGTCGGAATCTGAAGCTCGCCCGCAGGTCACTATCGGCATGCAAAAGGGCGATCTCGTTAAAATTAAGTCGGGTGCCTTCGACGGTTTCGATGGAACCGTTGACGACGTCAACCCCGACAAAGGGACGGTCAAGGTCGTTGTGACCATTTTTGGCCGCCCCACCCCTGTTGAACTCGAATACTGGGAAGTGGAGGCCGTATAACGTGGCAAAAGAAGTCACCGGCATGATCAAACTGCAATGCCCCGCCGGGCAAGCAACTCCTGCACCGCCTGTTGGCCCCGCTCTGGGTGCCCACGGGGTGAATATTGCGGAATTTGTTAAGCAGTTCAACGACCGAACACGCGACCAGATGGGGATGATTCTCCCTGTCGTCATCTCGGTCTACAAGGACCGCACCTTCGACTTCGTACTGAAGTCACCCCCGGCAGCGGTGCTGCTGAAGAAGGCGGCTAAGATCGAGAAGGGCGCGGGTTGGGTTGGAACCGAAGTGGCCGGCTCGGTCACACGCAAAGATCTCGTGGAGATCGCTGAAATCAAGAAGAACGACTTGAATGCCCGTGATGTGGATCACGCTTGCCGCATCATTGCTGGCACGGCGCGCTCCATGGGTATCAAGGTGGAGGACTGATCATCATGGCAACCCGTAGTAAGAGATATCAAAAGGCCGCCGCTCAGGTGGATCGTGACAAGACCTACGAAGTGGTCGAAGCGATCACCTTGCTCAAGGAATTGCCCGGCGCGAAGTTTGACGAGTCCCTCGAGGTGGTTGTCCGTTTGGGCATCGATCCTCGTAAGACAGATCAGCTTGTTCGTGGTGCTTGCTCCTTGCCGAACGGCCTGGGCAAGGAAATTAGAGTTGTCGTCTTCGCAGAAGGTGACAAGGCTGATGCCGCACGCGCGGCTGGTGCCGACGAGGTCGGCTCGGCCGACCTCGCCGAAAAGATCGCCGGTGGCTGGATGGACTTCGATGTCGTGATTACCAGTCCCGACATGATGAAGCACGTCGGCAAACTGGGGCGCGTCCTCGGTCCCCAGGGTAAGATGCCGAGTCCCAAGTCGGGCACGGTGACTCCTGATGTCGCTGGGGCCGTTACGGAATTCAAGGCTGGTAAGGTCGAGTTCCGCACGGATGCCGGTGGCAATGTGCACGCCTCGGTGGGCAAGCGTTCCTTCACTGCGGACGCCCTCAACGAGAACCTACAAACCTTTCTGACCCACCTCGGCGGCCTTCGGCCTTCCGCGGTCAAGGGCTCCTTCTTCACCAAGATCTCCCTCAGCACCAGCATGGGGCCGGGGATCTGGATCAACTACGGAGGCTGATGATATGCCGAGTTTTGTGAAAGAACTCATCTCGAGCGAGCTCGAGCAGGCCTTCGATGGCGCTGAAGGACTCGTGATGGTCTCGTTCGGCGGTTTGACCGTGGCTGAGACCGAGGAGCTCCGTGGGGCACTGGCCGCCAAGGGCGCCGGTTTCCGCATGGTTCAGAACAAGATTGCCCGGCGAGTCCTGCTCGCCAAGGGCTATGAGTTCCCCAAGGAAGCCATGCAAGGCAACACTGGAATCGCCTACGGCGATGCAGAAGCCACGATTGGCGCCGCCAAGATCTTCTTCGAGTCCGCCATGAAGAAGGCCGGCAAGGTCAAGATCGTGGCGGGTATGTTGGAGAACAACGTGCTCTCCGCTGCGGACGCCAAAGAACTGGCGGACGTGCCCGACCGCGATACCTTGCGCGCCATGCTTCTCGGCTGCATCAGTGGCCCGGCCCGCGGCATCGTCGCTTCCATGCACGCTGTTCCCAGCGGCTTGGCACGCGTCCTACAAGCCCACGCCGACCTACAAGAAGAGGAGAGCGCCTGAGCTCTCTCTTGATTTCAACTTGGCGGGGGAATCATCCTGATCCCCGCATTGTGATTCAACCTCGGACTCTGTTCGGGGTTCGGTGGAGCCCACTCCTGGGCTCGCCAACTACTTCTACCCATCCGTTTAGAACCCTCCTATTAGGAGCCAATTCTTATGTCTGAAGAGGCAACCGTCGAGCTCGAAGCCGACCTCCAAACCATCGCCGATCAACTGGACGGCCTGACTCTCCTGCAGGCCTCCAAACTCGTCAAGCACCTTGAGGATAAGTGGGGCGTTAGCGCCGCTGCTCCTGTTGCTGTGGCCGCCGCTGGCGGCGCCGCAGGTGGTGGCGAGGCTGAAGAGCAAACCGCATTCGACGTGATTCTGACCGCCGCTGGCGACAAGAAGATCCAGGTCATCAAAGAAGTCCGCGCCATCACTGGCCTGGGCCTCAAAGAGGCCAAGCAAGTCGTCGACAGCGCTCCCAAGGCAGTCAAGGAAGGCTGTTCTAAAGAGGAAGCAGAAGAACTCAAGGTTCAACTCGAGGGCGCTGGCGCGTCCGTCGAGGTTAAGTGATCTCCGCGTGCGGCATGTTCACCTCGGGCGCGTCCCGGGGCATGCTGCACGAACCTTCTTGCTGATCCAACGCATAGCCAAACGGAGCCAGAGAGCGCAGCTTGCTGCGGCTCTCTGGGACCGGTCTGTGCATTGAGGGCGCTGGGGCTTCCCCGGCGCTCATTCGTCCCCATTGGGGTGATCTCGAGTCGATTATTTGCCATTTTCCGTTGAAAACGGGGTCTCATTACGGTGAGGGGGTGAAATCGGGGCGAGAACTCGCTACATTGGGGCTTGGTCTCACCGCCCGGGTGGGGGCAGTGCGTTCGTCTTCATTGACGACGCAATCACCCGGCGCAGCGGATTTTTTATTCGATCGACCCCTTATCCGTACCTGTTGGCTGGGATCCTGTCGCCTTCGTGATCCGGCCCTGCTGGTAAGTGGCTTCCATGACTGCGTCCATTCTTCCCGTCAAGACCTTCGGCCGTTACCCGTCGATTGTCGATCTTCCAAATCTCGTCGAAATCCAAACCGGAGCCTGGACTGAGTTCCTGGCAAAGGACACGCCGCAAGCCACTCGTGATGAGGTGGGCTTGCAGCGGTTATTGGGCGAGATTTTCCCGATATACTCCTACGACAAGACCATGTGTCTTGAGTACGTGGGGTATGAGTTAGGTCGTCCACGGTACACCATCGATGAGTGCCGCAAGCTGCGCTTGACCTTTGGCTACCCGCTCAAGGTCCGGTTGCGTTTGATCAAGCCGGAACCCGTCGAAGAAGAGGTCTATCTGGGTGAGATCCCGATCATGATCGGAGGCGGTGAATTCATCGTCAACGGTTCTGAGCGCGTGATCGTTAGCCAGCTTCACCGTTCACCCGGTGTGGACTTCAATTACGAGCAGGCCAGCGCCTCGGATACCCGCAAGCTTCACAGTTGCTGGATCATCCCCGAGCGCGGCTCATGGGTCGAACTGAACGTCACCAAGAAAGAGCTTTTGACGGTCCGCATCGACCAGTCTGGCAAATTCTCTGCCGTGACCCTGCTACGTGCCCTCGACGAACGCATGGGCACGGACCAGGCCATCCTGCGTGAGTTCTACCCGACGAAGATCGTCAAGAAGACTCCCAGTAAGACAGAGAACGCTTTCGCCAAGCAAATCACGGACAAGATCGCTGTGGGGGACGTGATCGTCCTCAAGACCGGCGAGGTGTTGGTGCCCTCGGGCGAGATCATCTCCGAGTCCGTGGCCCTTGAAATCGCCGCGAGCGGTTTGGCCGAGGTCGAAGTCTTGGCGGGGTCCGTCGATGACTTGGACCTGCTGATCATCAACTCCATGCGTGATGATCCGACCAAGAGCTACGAGGAAGCCCTGCTCAAGATCTACTCGCGCCTGCGTCCCGGCAACCCGGTGCAGCTAGAGAAAGCGCGTGAGCTCTTCCACGAGAAATTCTTCGATGAGCAACGCTATCGACTGGGCCGAGTGGGGCGTTTCCGTCTCAATCGCAAGTTCGATCAGGACATTCCTGAGAACACCCAGGTTCTGAAGCCTGACGACATCATCAATTCGGTCAAGTACCTCCTCAGCTTGCGTGCTGGTGAAGGCGAGACAGACGACATTGATAACCTCGGCAACCGGCGCGTGCGTACCATCGCTGAACTCGCGGGGGAGGAATTCCGTAAGGGACTGCTCAAACTGCGTCGTACAGCTCAGGAGCGGATGAACCTGGAGAACCCCGAGACCGTGTCCCCGCGGACATTGATCAACTCGAAGACCTTCTCCAGCGCAGTCGACTACTTCTTCGGCCGCAGTGAGCTTTCCCAGGTTGTCGACCAGGCGAATCCGCTCTCGCAGCTGGCCCACGAACGACGTCTCTCGGCACTGGGGCCTGGCGGTCTAAACCGCAAGCGCGCCGGATTCGACGTGCGAGATGTGCACCTGTCTCACTACGGCCGCTTGTGCCCGATTGAAACACCCGAGGGTTCGAACATTGGTTTGATCTCGAGTCTTGCCCTTTATTCAGGGCTCGATGAGTACGGCTTCCTGACCTCGCCCTTCCGTAAGGTCAAGAACGGCAAGCTCACGGACGAAGTGCTCTATCTGCGTGCCGACCAAGAGAAAGGCCTGGTCATGGCCCCGGCTGACGTGTCGATCGACGACCAGATGAACATCTGCGAGGAGCGCGTACTCGCGCGTCTCGACGGCGAGAACGTTGAGGTCCCGCCCACTGAGGTGGACATCGTCGACGTCTCTCCGAGTCAAATCGTGGGCATCTCGGCTTCCTTGATTCCGTTCCTCGAACACGAC
>JBLIMI010000037.1:0-12788 GCA_047638655.1 Minisyncoccia bacterium
GTCCGGGCTCTACTCCCACTTCACGCGGGCCGTCCCGACGCCCGCGCTCGACTTGCCTACCGAGGAGCAGACAACGCGCAGTGAACAACTCGAAGCAGCCGTGCGCGATGCAGAGCGTGAGCTTGGCGCAATCCCAGCAGCGGGCGAAGTCAGCATTGACTTGGCCAGTGACCTGCAGGGCCTTTATAGCCTCGACAGCCTGGAGCCGGTCCCGCTCGCTGAAGGCGCAGCGGCCGACGCGACTCCCGCTCCACGCAAGGAGGCGCTGCGCAACGACGCCCAACCCGAGAAGCATGGCTTGTTGCGGGGCGAGCCCCAGTGGGTCGCTGGATTCCGCGGCAAGGCGCTGCAATTCAGTGGCGACGACCCCGCCCTCTTCCCCGGAGTCGGTGCCTTTCATCGTAGCGACCCCTTCACCATCGCCTTGAGAGTTTGGCTCCCCCAAGAGTACGAACGCGCGGTGATTCTCCACCGTTCCCGGGCCTGGACCGACTCGGGCAGCCGTGGGTACGAACTGTTGATCGAGGACGGCTGCGCGAGTGCTGCGCTGATTCACTTCTGGCCTGGGGATGCCTTGCGAGTCAAGACAGCTCAGCCCCTGCCGCTCGAGCGCTGGGTGCATGTCACGCTGACTTGGGACGGGTCGAGCCGTGCCGCTGGCCTCAAGCTCTACATCGATGGCCACGAGACCGAGACCATCGTGGTGCGCGATCACCTGCAGCGCACGATCCTGGGCGGCGGCATCCAAGACCTCACGCTCGGGGAGCGATTCCGCGACAACGGCTTCAAGGGGGGGCGCGCGGACGACCTGACCGTCTACGGCCGTGAGCTCTCGCCGGCAGAGGCTGCCGATCTCGCCCGCGGGACCAGCGAGAGTGCTTCGCAGCCATCCTCGGACGATGGAACTCGACGCCAAGCACTAGAGAAATTGAGGCTAGCCCGGCGTGCGCGCGATGAAGCCCGTGATGCGGTGCTGCAAATCATGACGATGCAGGCAAGCGAGACTCCCCGCGACACGCGCCTGCTCGCGCGAGGCAGTTACCTCTCTCCGGGTGAAGTCGTGCAACCGCACACGCCGCAGGCTCTCTCGGCTTTCGGGAATGATCTCCCTCTCAATCGACTGGGCCTGGCTCGCTGGTTGGTTGATCCGGCCCACCCACTCACGGCCCGAGTCGAAGTCAATCGACTCTGGCAATTGGCATTCGGCCGTGCGCTGGTCAGCACTTCCGAGGACTTTGGCAGCCAAGGCGTTCCACCCAGCCACCCCCAACTGCTGGATGAATTGGCTCTGGACTTGATCCAGTCCGGTTGGAATCGGCGCATGCTGTTGAAGCGTCTGCTGCTCTCAGCGACCTACCGGCAACAGTCCAGCGCTTCGGACAGAGCGCGCGCGATCGACTCCGACAACCGCTGGCTCTCCCACGCGCCTCGCAAGCCGCTGAGTGCAGAGATGTTGCGAGACGGAGCCTTACTTGCAGCGGGACTGCTAGTTGAAAAACGGGGAGGCGCACCTGCGAAGCCATACCAACCACCAGGGCTTTGGCAAGAGAAGAGCGGTCTGACCTACAAGGCAGATGAAGGAGAAGGGCTTTGGCGCAGGAGTCTCTACACCTTTTGGAAGCGCACCTCTCCTCCGCCTTCGATGATGATCCTGGGAGCCGCCAAGCGTGATGTGTGTGTGGTTCGCCGGGACACGGCCTCCTCGCCCTTGCAAGCGTTGGTGCTCTGGAACGATCCGCAATACGTGGAAGCGGCAAGGGTGCTCGCCGCGCGTGCCATGCGAGAAAGCTCAAGCACGAACGAGACACTGGAGTTCGCCTTTCGCAGCCTGACCTCGCGTGTTTGCAGCGAGCAGGAACTCGAACTTCTGCTGAATTTCCACCTAGAACAACGGGCCGTGTTTGCCCAGCATCCAGATGAAGCCGAGGCCCTGCTCGCTGTTGGGGCCTTCGCATCGGACGAGATCCACGACCCTCTGGAGTTAGCCGCCTGGACCGTGGTCATTCAGATCATTCAAAGTTTTGACGCGGCGCTCAGCACCCCATGAGTTCTTTCAATCGACCAGTCTCGGACAATCGGCGCACGCGCCGCCAACTCCTCGGCGCCGCCTGCGCCGGGCTGGCCAGTGCTTCCTTAGCATCCCGCCTCAAAGCCGAGGCCCAAGTCCAAGGGCTGCACCATGCGCCGCAGGCCAAACGCGTGGTTTACCTCTTCCAAAGTGGAGGTCCTTCTCAAATCGACCTCTTCGACGACAAGCCAGTCCTGCGCGCGCGTAACGGCGAACCCCTGCCTGACGGTGTTCGACAGGGACAACGCTTGACCGGAATGAGCGGCAATCAAGCCAACCTACCGCTTGCCGGCAGCCAATTCTCCTTTGCCCAACATGGTGAATCAGGCGGCTGGATCAGCGAACTGCTCCCGGAGACCGCAAAGATCGTCGACAAGTTGTGCATTGTGCGTTCGCTCTACACCGAAGCGATCAACCACGACCCCGCCGTCACGTTCTTGCAAACAGGATCTGAACGCGCCGGCCGGCCCTCCATCGGATCTTGGCTGCACTACGGTCTCGGAAGCCGTAACAGTGACTTGCCGGCGTTCTGCGTCCTGATCACGAAGGACAAGGGCGGACAACCGCTCTACCAGAGGCTCTGGGGCTCAGGATTCTTGTCCGCCAAGCACCAAGGGGTGCAATTGAGGGCGGGAGCGGAGCGCGTCTTGTACCTCAATGATCCTCCCGGAATCAGTCGAGCCACACGCAAGCGGATGTTGGATGCCTGGCGCCACTTGCACGAGCGCGAAGCCGAGCAAGCGCCCATCGCCCGCGAACGGATCGAACAATACGAACTTGCGGCGCGCATGCAGCGCTCGATACCTGAAGTCTCGGATCTATCCAGTGAAACCCAAGAGACCTTTGATCTCTACGGGGAAGACGCAAAGAACCCTGGCACCTATGCAGCCAACTGCCTGCTCGCCCGGCGCTTGCTCGAACGGGATGTGCGATTCGTCCAACTCTACCACCAGGGGTGGGACCAGCACGGCAACTTGCCCGCGGCGATTCGCACCCAAGCTCGAGAAACGGACCGGGCCTCCGCTGCTCTCGTGATCGACCTCGAACGCCGCGGGATGTTAGAAGACACCCTGGTGATCTGGGGTGGAGAGTTCGGCCGCACCTGTTACTCCCAGGGCAAGCTAACCTCGACAGATTACGGCCGAGACCACCACCCCCGCTGCAGCAGCATGTGGATGGCCGGCGCAGGCATGCGCCCGGGAACGGTTTACGGCGAGACGGATGACTTCAGCTACAACATCGTCCGAGATCCCGTCCATGTGCACGACCTCCACGCCACCCTGTTGCATCAACTTGGCATCGACCACGAGCGCCTAACCTACAAACACCAGGGACGCCGCTATCGCCTGACCGATGTCCACGGCAAGGTCATTCGCGGGCTGCTTGGCTAGGGGCCGTTAGCTCTTCAGAGCCTCGTGCTCCAGGTATTGCATGATGTGGTCGAATCGCCAGTCTTCTCGGCGCAGGAGCCGTCCGTTCAATAGCGACTTGGCATTGCGAGTGAACTTCAGCACGGGTGGGCTCTTGCGAATGCGGCGACCCGTGGAGTTGTGGCGCGCGGTGACCTTGGCCATGCGTTGGTTGACGCCCTGCTGCACTTCCGCTGTCTGTTCTGCCAGGGCCCTCTTCCACTCGACGACTTCCTCTTGCATGTCCACGCCCAACTCGATGGATGACTAAATCGCGGCGTGGCAAGCCACAAAGTAGTTGACCCAATTGGGCGGATGGGCACCGAGACGTCCTCCCAATTGGTTTCGCAAGTTCACATAGTCGTTGTGGATGGAGCCTTCAATCGTTCGCGACTTGACAGGGACATGCTAGTAAAAGACATGATCACCCCCGAGAGACTTAGCGAAGCTGTTGCCGAGCGTGGCCTTCATGCGAATGCTCAGCCCGTTGCTGGCGGAAGTGTCCGAGAAGCAAACGAGGCCCTCGTGGATGTAGGTCACTTCTTCGCTAAAATTCAGGATCTGCAATGCGAGCGTGTAGTCCGGTGAAACGGGCGGGAACAAGCGTCCGATCGCTCCAGCGCGTATGCGCTTGAGCACATCCCGGTGCACAGCGCTGTAATGAGCGATGGGCAGCTGGTGCTTGGCCTCCATGTACGAACCATCCACCAGAGCCTCCAGGCACTTGTCCGCGGTCACCGTGCGCACGCCACCCCGGGCTCCATTGCGACGGACACGGTTCCCCAAACCGTAGGGATCCAAGGTGTCCCATTGCCAACGAATGACTTCGGGTTTGCGCTCATGGATCACTTGATTGATTCGTTCGAGCGCGTGGAACTTGAATGCCTGCTTGTCTTCTAAGACGCAGATGTACTCACCTCTCGCATGGGAGCAGGCGAATTCCCAGTTGTCACACATGGACAGGTCATCGGCCCGGAAGTATCGAATCCGAGGGTCGTCGAACTCCACCACCATCGCCCGCGTGTCCTCGTTCGTGCTCTTGTCGGAAAGAACCAACTCCCAATCCTGAAACGTCTGTCGTAGCAGGGTCTGGACGGCAATCTTGAGCAGCTTGGGCCGATCGCGGGTGGGAAGGGCGATGCTAAAGCGGGGCATGTCGTGTGGGGACATGGGCGGAAATCACAAGCGGCGAGTATACGGCCCAAGGGCGGGGTCCTAGCCCTATCTATTCATGCCTGCGGTCGCTGGTGGCTCAGACACCCTGGCCGTAGCGCCCAGCGCCCGCTGCCGGTCGATGCGTCAGCTCCTCCCCTCTGCGGCTTGAACCCCAACGGAGGCGCGGGTAACTTGGGCCCTCGCACCCGGTTCGTGCCCCTCGAATTCGATTCGCCTAGCGCAAATCCATCCAATGAAAGTCCTCATCCTCGCTGGTGGATACGGCACTCGCCTCAGTGAAGAGACGGTGTCCATTCCCAAGCCCATGGTCGAGATCGGCGGCAAGCCGATCGTCTGGCACATCATGAAGCACTACTCGAGTTTTGGCTTCAATGAGTTTGTGCTCCTGCTCGGCTACAAGAGCTATCGCTTCAAGGAGTACTTCGCCAACTACTTCCTGCATCAGAGTGACGTCACTTTCAATCTCGCGAGCAACGAGATGCAAGTGCATCAGAACACCAGTGAGCCCTGGACAGTGACCCTGCTCGACACGGGACTGGACACAATGACTGGCGGTCGTATCTTGCGCGCAAAAGAGTATGTCGGCGATGAGCCTTTTTTCCTGACCTACGGCGATGGGCTCTCCGATATCAACATTGAGGACCAACTCACCTTCCACCGCCAACACGGCAAGAGCGCTACGGTGACCTCGGTACAACCTGAAGGGCGCTTCGGTGCTATGGACTTCGATTCTGCTGGCCAGATCACGAGTTTCATGGAGAAGCCCGCCGGGGACAACGCCTGGATCAACGCCGGCTACTTCATCCTTGAACCCCAAGTCTTTGACTACATCGAAGACGGTGAAACGACCATCTGGGAACGGGCACCGCTCGAACGACTGGCTGCCGACGGGGAACTGTTTTCCTACAAGCACCGAGGTTTCTGGAAGTGCATGGATACGCTACGGGACAAACAACAACTTGGCGAACTCTGGAAGTCCGGGGATGCCCCTTGGAAGAGCTGGAGCTAGCACGCAACCATATGAACGAAATAGAACAGTTTGAGGCAGAGGTTCGCGAAAGCGTGCGGCAGCTTGGACAGTCCAAAGAGATCCAGGCCCTAGGCATGGACTTTGTGGCCAAGAGCTCACCCTTCAAGTACACCTACAACTTCCGCTGGATGGGGCGGCCGATCATTCAGTTCCCCCAGGACATGGCAGCCATGCAGGAAATCCTGTGGGATGTGCAACCTGACCTGATCATCGAAACGGGCATCGCCCACGGCGGATCATTGATCTACTACGCTTCCTTGCTCGAGTTGATTGGCAAGGGCAAGGTCCTCGGGATCGACATCGATATCCGCGAACACAATCGCGCCGCAATCGAAGAGCACCCGATGGCAAAGCGCATCGAGATGATTCAGGGATCCTCCATCGATGAGGAATTGGCCGCAGGAGTGATCGCCCAAGCTGAAGAGGCAGAGACCGTGCTTGTGGTCCTCGACTCCAATCACACCCATGCGCACGTCAAGGCCGAGCTTGAGTTGTATGCGAACCTGGTCAGCAGCGGGAGCTACTGCGTTGTCTTTGACACGATCGTCGAAGACATGCCTCCCGGCTCCTACCCCGACCGCCCCTGGGACATCGGCGATAACCCAAAAACGGCGGTACATGAGTTCCTGAAGAGCAACGATCACTTTGAGATCGACTCAGCTATTCACGAGAAGCTCCTGATCACCATGGCACCCGATGGGTACCTAAAGCGAGTCCGGTAGGTCCTCGGGGGGAGGGAGCCCCTGCGCTTTGGAGTCAGCGCTTGAGCAATTGTCGCAACGGTGACTCGAAGGCATCCGCCTGTCGCATGAACCCCAGATCCGAAGGGTGAGATCCATCCACCAGACCCTCGCCGTCTTGCCCCACCAGATTGGCACCGGGTAAGTAGAACAGAGCGGTGAATCCTTCTGCTCGCAGGGAGTCGTGAGCGCTCTTCAATTCGGCGCGGCTCGCCTGATTGCGCTCACGGGCAGCGCTCGCGAGAAATGCCCAGCCGTAGGAGCGATCCTCGACCAACAGAATCGGTACGTCAGGCCGAGCCTTGCGAAGAGCCTGCAACAAGGGTCGCGTTCGTTCGGCCACTTGGGTGGCGCGCATGTTGGGCAAACAGTCAATGACATAGACCGCCGCGTCAATTTCGGCTAGCAGTTCGCCTACGGAGAGATCCATCGTCCCTTGGCCGGAGAAACCAAGGTTGATGACTTCCCGTCCAAGACGCCGGCCGAGGATTGCGGTGTGAGCCATGCCCGGGCGCGAGGCGCAGGCGCCCTGGGTGATGGACGTTCCGTAGAAAACGATCGGAGTGCGCTCGCCCTCCTCTCGCGCCTCCGCGGCCTTGAGGTGAGTGCCACTTGGCAAGCCGATCTCAACTGAGGCAGTGCCGTTGTAGAGCGGCAAGTAGAGCATGTAGTCACGCCATCCTTCCCCGAGCCCATGGGCAAGTTTCGCCACGTTCCCAACGCGTTTCTGCGGCTTGCCCATTCCCAGCCAGCGCCACTGGCCCTCGTGCATGACGTACAGGTCGAGGCCGCTCACACCACTTGCCGCCATGTGCGGCATGGCCAAGCTCTCGCTGGTCAGCGACCAACGGGCGTGGATGGCTGGCGCATCGCTCGAGAAGCGCAGGCACAGCCCCGCGGACTGGCGGCTCAAATCCCAAACGGGTGCGCGAACGCTTGCTTCAGCGCGGGCGGGGAAACGATCAAAGGGAGCACCCGTTTCTGTCCAGGCCTGGCCCTCCAAGCGGCATTCACTGGCCGGGTGCCACTCTATGCTGTCGTCTCCTGCCCAGCCAAGCGCACCGATAACCAATAACCCACACCCAAGAACAAGCAAGCGAATGATCCTATTCATGGACCAAAGGTACGCAACCCGCGCTCCCAGACCAGTGGCTAGCGGTCTATTCGTGGACGCAAACTTCTGGGATGCAGGTCACGAACTTCCCGTCCCACTCGCGGATGTACGCGAGTTGTTCGCGAATCTCGGGCAGGATGTTCCAGGGCAGAACGAGTACAAAGTCGGGCTGCGTCTCCTTCAAGCGTGGTTCGGCCACGATTGGAATGTGGCTACCGGGCATGAACATGTCCTGCTTTGCCGGTGCCCGGTCCACCACGTACTCGATCAACTCCGTGCCCTTGACTCCGCAGTAATTGAGCAACGTGTTGCCCTTGGCGGCGGCTCCATAGGCGGCCACGGTTCGACCTGCGCGCTTCTGTTCTCCAAGAAACTGAAGCAGGTCTTTGCGGATTCCATCCGCGGCCAATTGCAAGCCGCGATATCCATCGGTGCCCTGCAGTCCCGCTGATCGTTCATTGTCTAAGACCCGCGCCACTCGCTCGCTAACGGCCAACGCCTTGTGCTCGGCTCGCCGCGCGAATACACGCAAGGAGCCTCCGTGGGTTGAAAGCTCTTCGACGTCATAGATGCACAATTCATGCGCTTCGAGGATGGCTTTCACCGCTATCAACGATAGATAACTAAAGTGCTCGTGGTAGATGGTGTCGAACTGGTTGTGCCGCAATAGGTTCAACAGATGGGGGAACTCGAAGGTCAAGGTCCCTTCGGGCGCGAGGGCGATGGCAAAGCCCTGCACAAAGTCGTTGATGTCCGGCACATGGGCCAAAACGTTGTTCCCCAACATCAAGTCGAAGCTGCCCCGTTGCTCCAGAACTTCACGCGCGGTTCTCGTTCCCCAGAAGGCTCCGAGGGTCTCGACGCCTTTTTGCCTGGCCTCTGCCGCGGTACCGGCCGTGGGCTCGACGCCCAGAGCTGGAATGCCCGCCTGGACGAAGTATTGCAACAGGTACCCGTCGTTCGAAGCGACCTCCAACACACTGGAGGCACTTGTCAAGCCGAGGCGCGCGGTCATCGACTGCGTGTAGGCCTTGCAGTGCTCCAACCATGAGCTCGAAACAGAGGAGTAGTAAGCGTAGTCCCCCGTGAAAATCTCGTCGGACTTCTGGTACTCATCCACCTGAACGAGCCAGCAGCTCTCACAAACAAAGACAGCCAGAGGAAAGTAGGTTTCGGGCTCGTCCAACTGTGCCTCAGTCAGGTAAGCATTGGAGGGCGGCGCATTCACCAGGTCAATCAAGGGCAAGCTGACAGGCGCCTGACAAAAACGACAATTCATAGTTCAATTCCCTCGAAAGAGGATTCTAACGCTGCGAGGGTTGCGTCGCGTTCAGACAGTTCTGTAACGGGCAGTGGCCAGTCAATTCCAATCTCTGCGCTCGCATGATGCAGCCCCCCTTGGTCGTCAGGAGAGAAGCATTCTGTGTGCAAGTACAGAAGCTGACAATCCGTGGTCAAGGTTTGAAAGCCATGGGCGAAGCCCTGGGGAATGAACGCCATGTTCATTTTCGCGGGATCGAGATGAATGGCATGCCACTTCCCAAAAGTCGCTGAGCCGCGCCGCAGGTCCACCATCACGTCGAACACTTCCCCCCTCAGACAGCGCACAAACTTGTCTTCAGCGTGCGGTGGATACTGAAAGTGCAGGCCACGAACGGCACCCTTCTCAGCCGTAAAGGAAGCGTTGATTTGCTGAATGGGTCTCCCACCGGTGAGTTCGTCGAGTTCGGCTTCGCAGAAGAAGCGCGCGAACCACCCCCGGGAGTCCTCCCGTGCAATGGAACAGAGTTCGGCTGCCCCTGCCAACTCCAAGGCCTCGACCGAGATCATTGCGCCCATGAAATCCCTTCGCTGGAAGCACACTGCACGTATTGATCGATTTGCTGCGCGCTGATCGCTCGCTGTTCCTCATAGTAAGTCCGGTACCAACGAACAGTTTCGTGCAAGGTCGGCTCGATGCCCCAAACCGGGCGCCAATCGAGCTCTCGCTGGGCCTTGGTGCTATCGAGCATCAGGAGGCCCGCTTCGTGCGGTGCACTCTCCATGGGAGTGATCTCGCATTGAATCTCTGGCCATGAGCGCTGCATCAGTTCGAACAATTGCTCAGTGGTCAAGTTGGATTCGATGGCCGGGCCAAAGTTCCAGGCCGTCGCAAACTCCTCGCTGCCTTTCAGGAGCTTGGCGCCGAGGGCCAGATAACCTGACAAGGGCTCCAGCACATGTTGCCAAGGGCGGGAACTCCTCGGGTTGCGGATTTGAACCGGCTTTGATTCAGAGGCGGCACGCATCACATCAGGAACAAGCCGGTGTTCGGTCCAGTCCCCTCCCCCAACGACGTTTCCGGCACGCGCACTGGCCACCAGCACCTCTCGATCGGAAGTCGCGTCGAAGAAAGATTTACGAAAGCTGGCTGTGACCAATTCGGTGCAGGCCTTGGAGGCGCTGTAGGGATCGTGACCTCCGAGTGCGTCGGTCTCCCGGTAGCCATAGACCCACTCTCGGTTTTCGTAGCACTTGTCCGTGGTGATGACGACCACGGCCTTCACGCTCTTCACGTGACGACAGGCCTCGAGCAGTCGAGCCGTGCCAAGCACATTGGTCTCAAAGGTCTCGACAGGATCCTCGTAGGAGCGCAAGACGATTGGCTGCGCTGCCAGGTGAAACACGATTTCGGGCTGAGCGCGCTCCATTTCCGCCCGCAACAGGTCGGCCTCTTTCAGGTCGGCAATCACGGAGTTCAATCCGAAGTCCAGCAAGTCGAAGTGGTTTGGTGCCGTGGACGGATCCAGCGCGTAACCGGTCACCGTCGAGCCCAATTGCTCCAACCAAAGCGCCATCCACGAACCCTTGAAGCCCGTGTGGCCAGTGAGGAAAACGCGCCGGTCGCTGTAGACGGATTCGAAAGGGGTCACCAAAATCTCTCCAACGGGTTAGGTGGGGTTGTGCCCAGGCATTCCAGCCCCGGGACAGGTCTGCAGAGGATAGCCATTCCAGTGGCAAGGGCCAGTCACATCCTCCAGCGCCGGGTCAGATCCGCTTCGGTCACCCGCGCAAGGACTCTACAGCTTGCGCCACACCTGTGCTTAGATCGAACTTGGGTTGAAATCCGAGGGACTGCAAGAGCCCCGTATTCGCGACGATCCGCTCGGGATCTCCCGGGCGTATGGCCAGGGCTCCTCGCTCGAGCTCAGCGCGACCCGCCACGGCCCGTTCGATTTCAGCCGCAAAATCCCCAACCCGGACTCCCACGCCAGACGCCACATTGACGGGGCCGCTGACACTGGAAAGTGCCACGCGTGAGATCCCGCTTCCCACATCACTCACGTGCAAGAAGTCGCGCACCTGACTTCCAGCGGAGCAACGCGCGTTCTCCCCGCGCAAGAGCGGAAGGGCAATGGATGGAAGCAGGCGCGTTTGCTCCTCCTCCGGTCCGTACATCATGAAAAGCCGTGCCCATGCCCAATCCATCCCAGTCTCTTCAGCAAGTGCCTGGAGTGCGACACGCGCCTCGTTCTTCGATGCTCCATAGAGCGTGCTGGGCTTGAGCGCTGACTCCCGTTCATCGAGATCGCCCTGAGAACCCCACTCGTATTCAGCGCAAGACCCAACCCCCACGAAGCGTTTGCCGCCCGCGAGTTGAAAGACTCGTGCGAGCGCGGCTGTGGCTGACACCCATTCCCGGTTCTCAGGCGCGTTCCAGAACTTGCCGTGTTTGGCGTACCACGCATTGTGCACCAAGATATCTGGACGCACGCGTTGCACCAGCGCCTGCGCCTGCTGCTCGACGAACAAGTCGCAGCGATGGTGATGCTCATGCCCAACCGAAAGCCCCGGGGGCAGGCCAGTACGGGACGCAGTGTGAACGTCCAGCTCTCCATCCTTGAGCATGGCCGCGACCACGGCACGCCCCACGAATCCGCTGGCGCCGGTGATGAGGACTGTCTGACGAGTCATGGCCGACGAGGATACTTGTGGACTTACCTCCTGCATCAAGAAATCCTCGCCGCCCCGAAAGGCTGGGGTCAGGCGCTGGGGCAAGGGGATCCCCTCTTGCTATGCTTGCGAGCAATGAACGACGCAGACCATTGGGATGAGAAGTACCGTTTGGGGCGTTGGAACCAAGCGGCCACTTGCGACCCATTTGTCGCGGCCAGGCTGGATGACCTCGGATCAGGGTCCGGGCGCCGGGCCCTCGATTTGGCCTGTGGACCAGGGCGCCATGCCCTCGAACTCACCAAGCGAGGCTGGCAAGTCGATGCCTGGGATGTGAGCCAACAAGGGCTGCAGTTGTTGCTGGCACGAGCCAGCGACCTTGAATTCGACCTCCAAACACGTTGCATGGATCTCACCCTCCCTTTGCCGATCGAAGTGCAGAGCTTCGACTTGGTGGTGTTGGTCAACTATCTCCAGACAGGTCTACTGCAACAACTGACTGAGCTAATGCGACCGGGCAGCCGCTTGCTCTACACGACGTACACGCGAGACCACCCCGGGGATCACCCCTCCCCTCGGCATTGTCTGGAAGCGGGCGAACTTGAAAGAGGCATCCCTGGAACAGAGACGGAGAGTCATGAGGAACGGAAAGGGCGCGCGGGAATTCTTGTCAAACGCCTCGACTGGACAGGACTGGGTACGGAAGCATCGGAATCGTAGACTGCGCTCATGTTGAATTTCCTGCTAGTGCTCGCCTGTTGGCTTCCCCCGCAATCCCCCGAGACGCCCACCGTTCATTCGGTCAGCGACATCAGCCAGCGCTTCACGTTCTACCTCGACGGCCGATTCCACCGGCAATACCTGGCAGAGCACGGTAAAGACGTGAGGAATTGGGGCAGCCTGGGCAAGCTGGATCTCGACAACGCAAACCTGTTGGTCCTGAGTGCCGGAGATCCGAGGATCCCCTACGCTCCGCAGGCCATCCAAAACGTGGAGCGCTTCCTGAAGTCCGGGGGAACCGTGCTCTTGATGGATGAAGGCGCGAGTCATCCGGGGGCGGCACTGGCCAGCCACTTCGGAATCACCTCTTCCAACACCAAGGCCACAGGCGCGGCAACGGCCACGGCGGAATTGCTGCAGCGGTTGGAGCTCACCGAGATGGCTCCGACCTTCCGTGGAGGGCACACGATGGTTCTGCAGCCGGGCTGGATCGCGCTACTTGAGGACCAAAACGAAGGTGTGCTGTTAGCGCTTCGATCTGTTGGCAAGGGGCACTTGCTGCTCGGCAGTCGCGGGCTCTTTGGGCAGAAGCCCGACG